>NZ_JARAYQ010000100.1:0-28051 GCF_033794505.1 Streptomyces sp. MB09-01
CCGCAGCACCCCGTCCGCGAACTCGACCCTCGTCCCCTCCGCCGCCCTCACGTCCCGGCCCCTCGACGCGTTCGCCGGCAGCACCTCGACCCGGGTGTCAGCCCGGTCCGCGGCAATGAACCGGATACGGCCCGCGGCAATGTCGAGGACGGCCGAGACCGGAGCGGGGGCGTCGAACTTCTGCATCGTGCTTCTCCTTCTCCAGCGGCGGACACTCTCTCGGCCCGCCGTTTCTGATGAACGAAAAGCTACGTTGCATTCACAGATCCAGCAACGACTCCGTTGCGCATCAAAGACATCACTGCAGTTCAGATGCGGTAATTCATTGCAATGGATCTGATTTCAACGCAACAGTCAGCTCCCAACTCATTGCAATGAACTGAAAGTGAACGCTACAGCCGGCTCAGGGACGCCGCCGCGAGCAAGACGTCGCGGATGGCCTCGCGGTCGCCGTGCTGGCCCACCGCCGCGTCCTGGGGAGAGATGTGGCCGGCCGCGAGCTGGCAGAACTCGATGCCGTCCAGGGCGATCTCCGCCACCGTGCGCTCCGGTGACGGCTTCGCCCCCGGCGAGTCCAGAGCGATGTCCCAGCCGCCGCCACCCGCGCCCTCGATCTCCAGGTGCAGGGTCCGTCCGGGCGCGCCCGCCGCGACCAGGCCCCGCGCCGGGGCCGCCAGGCCCGCGCGCCGCCGCTGCGCCAGCGCGCCCGGCAGGAGCCGCGCCGCCAGGTCGATCATCCCGTGCAGGTGCGGCGCGGACGGTGGCTCGTACGGGTAGTCCACCGCCTCCGCGATGTCCCACGCGTGCACCCAGCACTCGAAGGCCCGCTCCAGGAACGCGTCCCCGAGCGGCAGCGCGAAGCTCCCGTAGTCCACGGACAGCTCGGCGACGCCCCGGCCCGCGAAGGACACCGTGCGCACCAGGGTGTGCCCCTGCTCCCGCCACGGCTCGCGGACCTGGCGCGTCGTCGGGTACGCCGCGGCGTTCCAGAAGTGCTCCGTCCGTGCGGTCGGACCGCCCTTCGGCGCGTCCGGACCCAACGGGTCGTCCAGCCCCAGCGCGTTGGCGATCAGCCCGTCCACCGTCATCAGGTGACCGATCACCCCTGCCACCGTGGTGCGCTGCGAGCGGCGCCGCTCCTCCTCGAACCACTTCAGCCGCACCGGGGTGTGCCACTCCGAGTCGCCGAAGTCCTGGAGCAGCGCGTCGAGCCGTGCGGTCTCCGTGTCGTACGGGCTCGCCCACACGGGCACCGGGATGCGCGCCGGCCGCTTGCCCAGGCAGTCCTCCAGGACGCGCGAGCGCAGCAGCGGTTTGAGGTCGAGGGTCTCCTCGGGGTGCAGCAGCCCCACCGCGTCGCGCAGCCGCAACGCCTCCTCCGCGCAGGGTGCGCACTCGGTGAGGTGGTCCTCGACCGCCCGGGTCTCCTCGGCGGAGCAGGCCGCCAGTGCCCACGCGCCGAGGAGGGACTTCAGTACGGCGTGCGAGGGCGGCGCCACGGGTGCCGGCTCCGGGAAGGATTCGGGTACGGGCTCCGGGAGCGGCCTCGACATGTGCGGCGGCTGCGGCGCGTACCCCGGGTCCAGGTCGTCGGCGGCCCCGCGCGGACCCGGTATCCACGGCCGGCCGCCGGGACGCTCGTATCCGTCGTCGGGCGACTCGGCAGGGCCGTTCATCGGGGCGTTCCGTATCCGGACCGGGCGGTGTCCTCCTGCGGGAGGGCGTTGGCGGTCGACAGCAGCTGCAGGCCGAGCCGCAGCCGGCGCCGCGCCTCGTCCTCGCTGATCTGGAGGTCGGCGGCGGCCTGTCGGTAGTCCCGCCGCTTGAAGTACGCGAGTTCGAGCGCGGCGCGCAGCGGCGCGGGCATGGAGGTGACGATGTAGTCCGCGCGGGCGGCCGCGTTGGCGCTGCGCACCTTCTGCTCCAGCTCCTCGCGGGAGCCCCGGCCCAGCTCGGCCTGGCGCAGCCGGGCCACCGCCTGGCCCTGGGTGATCCGGGCGACCCAGGAGCGCATGGAGCCCTGCTTGGGGTCGTAGGCGTCCGGGTTCTCCCAGATGTAGCCGAAGACCTCGCGGGTGATCCGGTCCGCCGCCTTCTCGTCGCCGAGCACCCGGTGCGCCAGGCTGTGCACGAGCGAGGCGAAGCGGTCGTACAGCTCTCCGAGCGCGGCGGCCTCGCCGCGGGCCAGGCGTTGCTGCATGCGGCGGTCCCAGCGCGGTGGTACGTCCTTCGGCATAAGTGCCCCCAGCCGTGTGTCGACGCAACGAATGTAGTGGGCACATGGCGGATCGCGCCCGTTTTGAGGGAACCCGGCCCTGAAAGTGAGCCCTCCGTGATAGGGGCGTGGCAGGGCGTGAACGGTGGTGCGGCCGACGGCACATGGGGACAGGTGTACGCGCCCCACCGCGCTCCCCGTGCGCGGGTTCGATGCGGCAGCCTCCTTGACCGCTTCGCTTAACGCGCAGGCCACGTAGGCCTTACGCTCCTGCCTTGTCTTGAACTGAACCCCACCGCATACGTGAAGGCGGAACGCCGAACATGGACAGCGCAGAATACGAGCGCAAGATCGCCGCCCGATTCGCCACCTTCGACCAGGACGGGTCCGGGTATATCGACCGGGAGGACTTCAGCACGGCCGCGAAGGCCGTCCTGGCCGAATTCGGTACCGCCGCCCGGTCGGACAGGGGCCAGGCCGTCTTCGCGGGGGCCGAGGCGTTCTGGCAGGGGATGGCCGGGATCGCGGACGTCGACGGGGACCAGCGGGTGTCCCGCGAGGAGTTCATCACCGGGGCCGCGAAGCGGCTGCGCGACAACCCGCAGCGGTTCGCGGAGATCGCGCGGCCGTTCCTGCGGGCCGTGATCGCGGTGGCGGACGAGGACGGCGCGGGGGCGACCCCGCAGGCCGCCGCCCGCGTCCTGCGCGTCCTGGGCACCTCGCCGGAACTGGCTCCGCAGCTGGCCGCCGCGCTGGACGCCGACGGCGACGGCCGCATCTCGGAGGAGGAGATCCTGTCGGCGTTCGCTTCGTACTGCGGGGTGGAGGCCCCCGACGCGTGACGCCTGCGGCGGGCCCAGCGGCCGACACCGGGGCCGGCCGGCCCCGCCGGGCCACCTCGGCCCCGGCCGGCACAACCCCAGCCCCGCCGGCGTTGAGGCGCGGGTCTGGGGTGGAGCCCCGGGCCGGCAAGCCGGCACAACCTGGCCCCGCCGGCGTTCGAGGCGCGGCTGAACACGCCCGGCAGGGGCGGCGTCAGCCGAAGACGACCGTGCGGGAGCCGTTCAGGAGGACGCGGTGCTCGCTGTGCCACTTCACCGCGCGCGCGAGCGCCTGGCACTCCACGTCCCGCCCCACCGCCACCAGCTGGTCCGGGGTCACCTCGTGCCCCACCCGCTCGACCTCCTGCTCGATGATCGGCCCCTCGTCGAGGTCCGCCGTCACGTAGTGCGCGGTCGCGCCGATCAGCTTCACGCCTCGCGCGTGCGCCTGGTGGTAAGGCTTCGCGCCCTTGAAGCTCGGCAGGAACGAGTGGTGGATGTTGATGATCCGCCCGCTCAGCTCCTTGCACAGGGTGTCCGACAGCACCTGCATGTACCGCGCCAGCACCACCAGCTCGACGTTCTCCGCGCGCACGAGCTCCAGCAGCTGGGCCTCCGCCGCCGCCTTCGTGTCCTTCGTCACCGGGATGTGCACGAACGGGACGTCGTACGAGGCGACCAGTTCGGCGAAGTCCGTGTGGTTGGAGACCACTGCCGCGATCTCGACCGGCAGGGCGCCGATGCTGGCGCGGAACAGGAGGTCGTTCAGGCAGTGGCCGAACTTCGACACCATGAGGATGATCCGCATGCGCTCCTCGGAGCGGTGGATCTGCCAGTCCATCTTGAACGAGTCGCCGATCGCGGCGAAGCTGGCGCGCAGCTTCTCGACGGTCACCGCGGGCTCGGCCTCGAAGTGCACCCGCATGAAGAAGAGTCCGGTCTCCCGGTCTCCGAACTGCTGGCTGTCCACGATGTTGCAGCCGGTCATGAAGAGGTAGCTCGACACGGCGTGCACGATGCCCTGCTTGTCGGGGCAGGACACGGTCAAGACGTACTGGGGCTGGGCCTGGGCCTCATTGTGCGGGTCGCTCATGACCGCACAGCCTTTCACACCGCGCGGGTGAGGATCCTCAACACTTCCAGCGACGTCGGCCGGACGTCCGGGTCGTCCCCGTCCGCCTCGGCCAGCCGTACGTGCGCCTCGCGTGCGGCGCGTACCGCCTCGGGCCACGCGTGGTGCTCCAGGTAGGCGGAAACCGGGGCGTCGGGCCCGACCTGGTGGAGGATGCGGAGCACCCGCAGCACGGCGAGGTCGACGAGGGTGGCCTCCTGCGAGTCGCGGAAGATCGTGCCGACGTACTTCTCGGCCGACCAGCTGTCGAGCCAGGTGTCCTCGACGAGCCGGTAGACCGCGTCGGTGACGTCTCCGTACCCGTCGACGCCGGTCAGCCACGTGTCCTCGTGGAAGGCCGGATCGGAAAGCATGTGCAGCGCCGAGCGCACGTTGCTGCGCCAGCGCCACCACGGCATGTCGTTGAGGGGCATGCCGCCCATGGTGGAGGAGCGGCCGCCGCGGCGGGAAGAGTTCTTCGAACCTTGGGCGAATGTCACGCTTTCGATCGTACGTTCCCGTTGAACGCGATCTTCAGGCGCCTGCGGCGGGCCGCGCCCCCGCAATTCACCCGGACGTCACCCGATGTTGTGTCCATCTCACTCGACAGTTACCTGTGGGGCGGAATGGTGCATGGACATGACCATCTCGCGACGCGCAACGTCCCTGTCCCGCACCTTCGTGGCCACGGCGATGGGCGCGTGTCTCGTCGCCGGGTGCGGGGCGCTCCCCGGAGGCTCGGGGGGCTCCGGGGACACCATCACGGTCATGACCTTCGCCCCGGAAGGCACCAAAGCAACCAACATGCCGGGAATGACCGGCATGGCCAAGGCGTACGAACGCTGGGTGAATTCCAAGGGCGGGATCAACGGTCACAAACTGCGCGTACTGACGTGCAATGAGAAGAACACGCCCACCGGCGCCGCTGACTGCGCCCGCAAGGCCGTCGCCGAGAAGGCCGTCGCCGTCGTCGGCTCGTACAGCCAGCACGGACGCGCCTTCATGGCCCCGCTGGAGGCGGAGGGCATCCCCTTCATCGGCGGTTACGGGGTCTCCTCGGAGGAGTTCCAGTCCCCGCTCTCCTACCCCGTCAACGGCGGCCAGCCCGTCCTCATCGCCGGCGCCGGCCACCAGCTGAGCCGCGCGTGCGCCCAGGTCGCCCTGGTCCGCCCCGACACCCTCGCGGGCGACACCCTGCCGGTCCTGCTGAACGCCGGGCTGCGGGCCAACAAGATGGCCGACGCCTCCGACATCCGGGCCGCCGAGGACTCCGCGGACTTCGTTCAGCAGGCCCGGGAGGCCCTCGCCCACACCACCGGCACGGGGAAGGAGAAGGAAAAGGAGAAGGGCTGCGTCACCGCGGTCCTCGGCGAGCGCACCGAGACCTTCTTCGACGCCTTCCGCCGGACCGAGGTCCAGCGCAAGAAGCCGCAGATCTCCTCCGTCCTGGGCAGTGTCAGCCAGTCCCTGGTGGACCGCACGGGCGGCAAGGAGAGCCCCTTCGAGGGCGCGTACGTCACCAGCTGGTACCCGGTGGCCTCCGACCCCGTCTGGACGCCGATGCGGAACGTCGTCACCGAGTTCGCCTTCGGCGACGACAACGTCGACCCCGACGACAGCGGGGTGCAGACCACCTGGATCGCCTACACCGTGCTGAGCGAGATCACGCAGCGCTTCAAGGAGGACGAGGAGATCACCGCCCGCATGGTCAAGCGGTCGCTGAACGAGTCCCAGCCCGTCAGGACCGGCGGCCTCACGCCGGACCTGAGCTGGCGCTACCAGGACATGCGGGCCGTCGCCGGCTTCCCCCGCATCGTCAACGGCCAGGTCACCTTCCAGATCGTCCAGGCCGGGAGGCTCGTGGCGCAGCCCGGCGAGCAGTCCCTGGACATGACCCCGACCCTGGTCCAGGCCCCCCGCACGGCCTGATGCTCAGAGCTGGGACTTGTCGCGCTTGGTGAGGCCGTACTTGGCCGCGATCGTGTTCCACATGGCCGCGGCGGACTCCTTGGCCTTCGTCGCCTCGCCGCTCGACCTGTTGCCCTCGGTGGCGTTCTTGGTGACCTTGGCCTTGCCGTCCTTGCACTTGTCGTCGTCCACGTCGTCCGCCCAGGCGGCGTAGCTGTCGTCGGCGTCCGCGGAGGACTGCCAGGCCTTGGTGAGGGCCGCGGACAGCTTCACGTGGTCCGGGAGCTTGTCCACCTTCAGCTCCTGGAGGCGGGTGACGAGTTCCTCGCGCTGGCGGGCCGCGTCGCGCAGGTCGGCGCCCGCCTGATCGAGGTTGTTGCAGCTCTTGATGTCCTCGACGGCCTTGATCACCGAGGCCCGGCTGTCGTTGCTGTCCGCGAGGAGCTTGTCCAGCTGGACGGCCTGCGGACGGGCCGGGTCCACGGGGGCCTCGCCGCCGGGCGCGGCGGAGGCGCCGCTCGCGGCCGGCGCGGCGGGCACCGCGCCCGGGTCGTTGTTCTGCGGCTTGCCGTCGCTGAGCAGCGAGCCGACGCCCAGCCCGACCACGGCCAGGCCGATGACCACGGCGGCGATGACGGCCGGTGAGACCCGGCGGGGTGCCTCCGGCGGCGGGGGCGGGGCGTACTGCTGCTGCGGGTGCGGGTGCGGGTGCTGCGGGTGCGGGTGCTGTGGGTGCTGCGCGCGCGGCGGGTAGGGGCGCGGCGGCGGCTGGCGCAGCACCGGCTCCTGGACGGGAGGCAGGTGCTGGGTGTGCCCCGCAGAGTCGTCGTCGCCACGGAACAGCCCGTCGAACCCCTCTACGGCGCGGTCGGCGCGGTCGGCGGCCACCGGGGGTATGTACTGCGTCGCCGCCTCGCCGTGGGCGGGGGCGGCCGGGACGGGCGGGATGTACTGCGTCGCGGCCTCGTCGTGCGCGGGAGCCGCCGGGACGGGCGGGATGTACTGCGTCGCGGCCTCGTCGTGCGCGGGAGCCGCCGGGACGGGCGGGATGTACTGCGTCGCGGCCTCGCCGTGCGCGGAGGCGGCCGGGACGGGCGGGATGTACTGCGTCGCGCCTTCGTCGTGCGCGGGGGCCGCCGGCACCGGCGGAATGTACTGGGTGGCGGCCTCGGGCAGCGGGGGGTACCCGTAGCCGTGCGGCTCCCCCGGCCCCTCGTAGCCGGGCCCGACGACGTGCCCCGGCGCCGCGTGCGGGTACCCGTACGCGGGCCCGGGCTGCGGCTGCTCCGGGTACACCGGATACCCGGACGCCTGGTCCGGACCCCACGGGGCACCCGGCTGGGGGGCACCCCCTTGTCCGCTCTGCGTCACCGGGACTCCTTCTCCGACTCGCCCGACCCTACGGAACCGTCGTCACGCTACCCGGTCACGCACCGCCGCACCCAGCCTCGCCGGTGTTTGAGGGGCAGGTCCGGGAGGCGGGCGCCGGTCCCTCAGCCCCGGCCGGCACCCTCCGGCCCCGCCGGCGCGTGAGGCGCGGCGTCCGGGGCGGAGCCCCGATCCCCCAGCCCCGCGCACGCTCGAGCCGCGCGGCCCGGCCCGGCCCGGCCCGCGAGCCGGACGCGGTCCCCGCCGGGTCTCCGCCCCCGAACCCCCGCGCCTCAAACGCCGGCGGGGCTGAACTTGTCCCCGACGCAGCCGGAAGGCGGACCGGCGCAGCCGGAAGGTAGGCCGGCCCAGCCGGGAGGTGGGCTGGCCCAGCCGGGAGGTGGGCTGGCGCAGCCGGCAGGAGTTCCAGCCCAGCCGGGAGGTGGGCTGGCGCAGCCGGCAGGAGTCCCAGCGCAGCCGAAAGGAGCCCCGGCGCAGCCGAAAGGAGCCCCGGCGCAGCCGAAAGGAGCCCCGGCGCAGCCGGGAGGTGGGCCGGCGCAGCCGAAAGGAGCCCCGGCGCAGCCGGAAGGTGGGCCGGCGCAGCCGGAAGGTGGGCCGGCGCAGCCGGAAGGTGGGCCGGCGCAGCCGGAAGGTGGGCCGGCGCAGCCGGAAGCAGTCCCAGCGCAGCCGCAAGGTGGGCCGGCCCAGCCGGCAGGAGTCCCAGCGCAGCCGGAAGCAGTCCCGGCCCAGCCGGGAGGTGGGCCAGCCCAGCCGGAAGGTGAGCCGGCCCAGCCGAAAGGAGCCCCGGCGCAGCCGGAAGCAGTCCCGGCGCAGCCGGAAGGTGGGCCGGCGCAGCCGGAACGTGGGCCGGCTGCGTCGGAGGGTCAGGCGACCCTGGTCTCCAGCCTCGCGCCGAACTCCCGGACCGCCGCCTCCTCCCGGTAGGGCTCCAGGCGGGTACGGAAGTCCTCCAGGTATTCCGCCCCCCGGTTCGACCGGAGCCCCTCCAGCAGTTCCGCCGCCTTCGTGGCGGTCTGGCAGGCCTGCTCCACCTCCCGCTGCTGCACCTGCGCCGCCGCCAGCAGCAGCAGCCCGATGGCCCGGCGCCGCGCCTTGCCCGCCGGGAGGCCCCGCAGCGCCTCCTCCGCCCGCTTGCCCGCCGCGTCCGCCTGGCCCAGGTCCCGGTGGCAGTGCGCCAGTTCGTCCGCGAGGTACGCCTCGTCGAAGTGGCTGATCCACACCGGGTCGTCGCCCGCCTCCGGCTCCGCCCGCTCCAGCGCGCTGACCGCCCGCGCCGACAGCACCGCCGTGGCCCGGCTGTCCCCGAGCAGCGCGTGCCCGCGCGCCTCGGCGGCGTAGAACATGGCCTCGACGCGCGGGGTGACCTGCCCCCGCGTCCCCTCCTGGGCGGCCCGCGCCAGCTGCGCGATCTCGCGCGGGTTGCCCAGCTCGGCGGCGAGGTGGCTCATGGACGCGGCCAGCACGTACCCGCCGTACGCCCGGTCGCCGGCCGCCTGGGCCAGCCGTAGCGCCTGGATGTAGTACCGCTGTGCCAGGCCGGGCTGTCCGGTGTCCACCGCCATGTAGCCCGCCAGCTCCGTCAGCCGGGCCACGGCGGCGAACAGCGCCCGCCCCACCGGCTCCCGGTACGAGCCGCCGATCAGCCCGGACACCACCGAGTTGAGGTAGTGCACGACCACCGGCCGCACGTGCCCGCTGCCGAAGCGGTGGTCGAGGTCCTTGAGCGCCTCGGTGGTCGCCCGTACCGCCTCGACGTCCGGCATGCCGACCCGAGAGCCGCCGCTGCGGGCCACCTGGGTGTCGGCCCCGGTGATCAGCCAGTCGCGGCTCGGCTCGACGAGCGCGGACGCCGCCACGCTCGAACCGGCCAGGAAGTCGCGGCGGCCGACGTCGCTGCGCCACAGCTCGCAGACCTGCTCGATCGCGCCGATGACGGTCGGCGAGAACTGCAGGCCGACCCCGGAGGCGAGGTTCTTGCCGTTGGCCATGCCGATCTCGTCGATGGTGACGGTCCGGCCGAGCTTGCGCCCGATCGCCTCGGCGATGATTCCGGGCGCCCGGCCGCGCGGCTGCTGGCCGCGCAGCCAGCGGGCCACGGAGGTCTTGTCGTAGCGGAGATCGAGGCCGTGCTCGGCTCCGCACATGTTCACGCGCCGGGCGAGCCCGGCGTTGGAGCACCCGGCTTCCTGGATGAGCGCCTGCAGCCGTTCGTTCGGCTGGCGGGCGACGAGAGGCCTGGCTGCCATGAAAACCCCCTGCTGGCCGCGGGTGATCCGTTGGAATGATCACTTCCCGCCTGATGTGCGGAGAATCTTCCGCTCTGCGTCGTGTCGCTACCCAACTCCAGCGCCCAGGCCTCCCACGCGCCCCCACGCATGCATCAGTGCGCCCCATATGCAGGATCGATGCTCCGTCCACCCGCTGGTTTACGCCCGTAACCCCGGGTGACCCGGGGAGTTGTGATGGGCGTGGAAGAGACCATCGGAGTCACGGAGACCGCACCCATCCCCAAGCAGCGCGGCGAACTGCTGCTGGACCATGCCGTGCGGTACGCGGAAGAACGGCACTGGGACGTCTTCGCCGGCACCTGGCTGGAGCCCGGCGACGGCCGGGAGCTGTGCTCCTGCGGGGTGGCGGACTGCCCCGCGCCCGGCGCACACCCGGCGGTGAAGGACTGGGCGGCGCAGGCCACGGGCAGCGCGGTCCAGGTCCGGCGGGTCTGGGCGAAGCACCCGGAGGCCTCGATCCTGCTGCCGACGGGCCGCACGTTCGACGCGCTGGACGTGCCGGAGTCGGCCGGATTCCTGGCGCTGGCGCGGCTGGAGCGGATGCAGCGCACCCTCGGCCCGGTCACCCTCACGCCCGACCACCGGATGCTGTTCTTCGTCCTGCCGGGCGCCGGCGTCAAGGTCGCCGATCTCGTACGGAAGCTGGGCTGGTCGCCGACCGGCATCGACCTGGTCGCGCGCGGCGAGGGCGAGTACGTGGCCGCGCCGCCCACCCGCTTCGGCGGCCGGGGCGCGGTCCAGTGGGCGCGGCGGCCCACTCCGGCGAACCGCTGGCTGCCGGACACGGAGGAGCTGATCGACGCGCTGGCGTACGCGTGCGGGAGCGAGGCCGCGGCGGACCGCAAGCGGCGCCAGGCCTGACGTGAAGTTCATGACCTGAAACTCATGACATAAGTAACTGCTCGGGCCTCTCCCCCTCCTCCTATGGTGAGGAAGGAACGACCAACGGGGACGCAAGAGAGGCAGGCGCATGCCGGACCAGGGCGATGCGACGGGCGGGACGTACGGGACGGGTGGCGCGGTGACCGCGCCGTCCGCCGTGCGGGTGGAAGGTCTGTGGAAGCGCTTCGGCGAGCAGGTGGCCGTCGCCGGGATCGATCTGGAGCTGCCCGCTGGCCAGTTCATCGGTCTGGTGGGCCCGAACGGCGCGGGCAAGACGACGACCTTGTCGATGGTGACCGGCCTGCTGCGCCCGGACATGGGACGGGTCCTCGTCGCGGGGCACGACGTGTGGGCGGACCCGACCGAGGTGAAGGCGCGGATCGGCGTGCTGCCCGAGGGACTGCGGCTCTTCGAGCGGCTGTCGGGGCGCGAACTGCTCGGCTACATGGGCCGCATGCGCGGGCTGCCGGGCGAGGAGACCGACAAGCGGGCGACGCAGCTGCTGGAGATCCTCGACCTCGCGGGGTCGCAGCACAAGCTGGTCGTGGACTACTCGACGGGCATGCGGAAGAAGATCGGCCTGGCGGCCGCGCTGCTGCACAACCCCGAAGTGCTCTTCCTGGACGAGCCGTTCGAGGGCGTGGACCCGGTGTCGGCGCAGACCATCCGCGGGGTGCTGGAACGTTACACCGCCTCCGGTGCCACGGTCGTCTTCTCCTCCCACGTGATGGAGCTCGTCGAGTCGCTGTGCGACTGGGTGGCCGTGATGGCCGCCGGCCGGATCCGCGCCGCGGGCCCGCTGGCCGACGTACGGGGCTCCGCGCCCTCCCTCCAGGCGGCCTTCCTCGAACTGGTCGGCGCGCAGGGGCGCGACGCGGCCGGGGACTCGCTCGAATGGCTCGGCGGCGGCTCCGGGGCGGTCGCGCGATGAGCTCGCCCTCCACCCCCGCCGCGGGCACCACAGGGGCCGGTGTCGGTGCCGGTGCCGGTGTCGGCACTGCCGCCTCGTCGGCCGCTTCCGTCACCTCCGTCGCAACGGTCCCGCTGACCCCGATCTTCATCCGCCTCAAGCTGTCGCTCCTGCGCAACGGCCTGAAGGGCTCCTCGAAGCGCAAGGCCGCCTACTTCTCGACGCTCGCCTTCGCCCTGCTCGTCGGCTTCTTCCTCACGCTCGGCCTGGCCCTGCTGCGCGGGAACTCCCACGCGGGCACGGTCGTCGTCCTGCTGGCCGCGATCCTGGCGCTCGCCTGGGCGTTCATGCCGCTGTTCTTCCCGACCGGGGACGAGACGCTCGACCCCGGCCGGCTGGTCATGCTGCCGCTGTGCCCGCGTCCGCTCGTGCGGGCCCTCTTCGCCTCCTCGCTGGTCGGCATCGGGCCGATGTTCACGCTGTGCCTCGCGATCGGCTCGGTGGTGGCCGTCGCGCGCGGCGCCGCCGGGGCGGTGGCCGCGGTGGTGGCCGCGCCGCTCCTGCTGCTCGGCTGCGTGGCCCTCGCCCGGGCGGTGGCCACGGCCAACGTGCGGCTGCTGACCAGCCGCAAGGGGCGCGACCTGGCCCTGCTCAGCGGCCTGCTGATCGCGGTGGGCGCGCAGCTGGTCAACTTCGGCAGCCAGCGCCTGTTCCAGGCGGGCGGCCTGGCGACGCTGGAGCCCGCCGAGGCGGTGGTGCGGTGGCTGCCTCCGGCGACCGCCGTCGGCATGGTGGACTCGGCGAGCGAGGGCGCGTACGGGGAGGCGGCCGCCCAGCTGGCCCTGACCCTCGCCGCACTGGCCGGCCTCCTGTGGTTCTGGGAGCGGAGCCTGACCAAGCTGATGGTCACGCCGGACGGTTCCACCATCGCGGCCGCCCGGCCGACGAAGGAGCGGGGCGCGGGCGGCATCTGGTCGCTGCTGCCCGCCGGCCGGACGGGCGCGGCCGTGCAGCGCACCCTGCGCTACGCCGTCCGGGACCCGAAGACCAAGGCCTCCTGGGTGACGGCGCTGGCTATCGGCCTGATCGTCCCGGTCTTCAACGCCCTCCAGGGCACCGGGTCCGTCTACCTCGCCTGCTTCGGCGCGGGCATGCTCGGCATGCAGATGTACAACCAGTTCGGGCAGGACACCTCGGCGTTCTGGATGGTCGCGCAGACCATCTCCAGCACGCACGACGCGTACGTGGAACTGCGCGCCCGCGCCGCCGCGCTGGCCCTCGTCACGGTCCCGTACACGGTCCTCGTCACCGTGGTCACGGCCGCGCTCATCGGCAACTGGCGCGCCCTTCCGGCGGCCACGGGCCTGTCCCTGGCCCTGCTCGGCTCGATGCTCTGCACGGGGGCGCTGGCCTCGGCCCGCTTCCCGTACTCCATCCCGTCGGACGGCGCCTTCAAGAACGTCGTCCCGGGCCAGGCCGGGCTCGCCTGGTCGGGCATCTTCGGCGGGATGCTGGCCTCGGCGGTGGTCTCCGCCCCGGTGATCGTCCTGACGATCTGGCTCCACGTGGCCGACGACCAGGACGTGTCCTGGATCGTGCTCCCCGTGGGCGTGGCGTGGGGCGCGCTGGCCACCTGGGCGGGCCTGCGGCTGGCGGCCCCGACGGTGGCGCGGAAGCTGCCGGAGATCCTGTGGGCGGTCAGCAAGGGCTGAGAACGGCGAAAGGGCCGGCCTCCGTTCCCGAGAGGGAGCGGAGGCCGGCCCTTTCTGCGTCCGGGGGTCCGGCGCGATGCGGCGGGGATCACCGGGCGGCGAGCAGGACGAGCGCGGCGAGGGAGCCGGTGAACACGACGGCGTGACGGAGGTTCTGCAGGTACGGCATCACCCAGCGGGGGAAGCCCTGCTCGGCGGCGGCGAGCATGGACCTGACGTCCATGCGCTGCAGTTCGGCGTCACCGCTCTTCGCGAAGGCGGCGGTGACGGACGGCACGGCGGTCAGGTTCGAGTAGAGGATCACGCAGTTCACGAGGATGACCAGCGGCTGGACGACCCAGGAGAGCGTCTCGCCCCAGGTGTTCCCGGCGAGGGCGAGCACGGCCGGGACGACCAGGGCCACCGCAATCCCGACGGGGGCCCAGGTCTCGTGACCGCCGGCGTCGAGGCGCATGCCGTTCTCGGCCATGACCGTCGTGCGCACTCCCTGGCGGCCCAGCTCGGCCTCGACGGCGGCCTGGGCGCGGGCTCCGTAGCGGCTGCGGACGAGCGGGATGCTCAGGAAGGCGAGGGCGATCAGGATCTGCAGAGCGGCGACGGCGTTCATCGGGGGTTCCTCGTTTCTGGGGGCCTGCCTGGTGACATCGCAACCATGCGGCCGCCCCCTGACAGCCTCCGGCCACGCCGCTGACAGACCGCTGACACGCCCCACCGACACGTCGGAACACCTCACCGGCACGCCGTGCCGACGCACCCCGCCGGGCACCCCTCACCGCCGAAACCTCAGCGAGCGGCGGGTACTCGACGCACCTCCCGCGGGCCCGTCACGGCGCCCCCGCCTTGATGCCGTCCAGGAAGGGCTCCACGGCCGCGCGCCAAGCCGTCGGCTGGTCGTAGTGGAGGTAGTGGCCGGCGTCGGGGATCTCCGCGTACTGGCCGGCGGGGAGGACGCGGACCATCTCCTGGGCCTCGGCCCGGCCCAGCTCGCCGTCCAGGCCGCGGACCACGAGGGTCGGGCAGCGGACCTGGGCCAGCTCCTCCCAGTGGGCGTCGTGGACCCAGGTCTCGCGGGCCGTCAGCATCTGGCGGCGGGAGAAGAGGGGACGCCAGCCGTCCGGGGCCTCGTGCATGACCTCGGCGAAGAAGGCGCCGCGGCCAGGGTCGGGGCGCTCCACCCGCGGGTCGTCCTCACCGAACCAGCGGCGGGCCGCGTCCTGGGTGGGGAAGGGCAGGGGCCAGCGGTGGAACCAGTCCTCCCACTCCTGCTGGGAGGCCGCGCCGAGGGCCGAGGCGCGCATGTCGCAGATGACGAGGGCTTCGACCAGGTCCGGGCGGCGGGCCGCGAGCTGCCAGGCGGTGAGGGCGCCCATGGAGTGGCCGATCAGGGTCACGGGGGCGAGGCCGAGCTGCTCGACGGCGGCCTCGGCGTCGGCGACGAACGCCTCGCGGCCGAAGGAGGTGTGGACGTCGGGGCCGCCGGGCGGGCGTTCGCTCTGCCCGTGCCCGCGCTGGTCCAGGGCCACGACGCGACGGTTCTCGCGGAGCCAGCGGGCGGTGCCGGACCAGTGGAAGGCGCGGCCCATCAGCCCGTGCAGTAACAGCACCCCGGGGCGGGGGTCGGCCTCTGCGGCCGTTTCGCGGAATTCCCAGGCGGCCAGGCGGACACCTCCGGCCCCTGTCACATCGACGCGCTGTACCACCGTAGATGCACCCCCTTCGCTCCCCGCCAGACTATCGAACCCGTATTCGAAAACTGGGTTCTCGCCCACAACACCGCTCTTTCGAGTGACCTTGCTCAAGGATTGACCGCCGCTGCCGATGGAGATCCTTTCAACAGGGAGGCGGGCCGCTCGGGGAAGACGGTCCGAAGGGGAGACCTTGAGAGCTCGGGGCTCCAGGTCACCAGGGGAGGACCGGTCCCGGTGCCGCAAGGCACCGGGACCGCCCATTCCCACCAGTCCAACGAAACGAGTCCGCTCCGGCAACGAATCGACGCCGGCGCTCGCGATCGCCCGCGTCGAGGTGGTGGAGGTCGTGGAGGTCGTCCGGGTCGTCGAGGTCAGCGCTTCGCCACGAAGACGTGGGAGGCCACCTCCGCGTCCAG
This sequence comes from Streptomyces sp. MB09-01, assembly GCF_033794505.1. NCBI lineage: Bacteria > Bacillati > Actinomycetota > Actinomycetes > Kitasatosporales > Streptomycetaceae > Streptomyces > Streptomyces sp. MB09-01. The sequence continues at coordinate 15,341 of NZ_JARAYQ010000100.1, forward strand.
CTCGGCAGCCTCGCCGCCACTGCCGACCAGCACACCCCCCGGGGACTCGGTCACGCTCACGACCGAGCCGGGCTGTACGCCCGCCCGCCGGAGCGTGTACATCAGCTGGGCGTCCGTCTGGATCGGCTCGCCGATCCGGCGCACGACCACGGTCTTGCCCTCCGCGCCCGGGTCGAGCTCGGACAGGCTGACCATGCCGTCCTCCAGGAACGGGTCCGCCTCGGCCTTCTCGCCCAGCTCCTCCAGCCCCGGGATCGGGTTCCCGTACGGCGATTCGGTCGGGTGGCGCAGCAGCTCCAGCACCCGCCGCTCCACCGCCTCGCTCATCACGTGCTCCCAGCGGCAGGCCTCGGCGTGCACCTGCTCCCACTCCAGGCCGATGACGTCGACGAGCAGGCACTCCGCGAGCCGGTGCTTGCGCATCACGCGCGTCGCCAGCCGTCGCCCCTCCTCGGTCAGCTCGAGGTGCCGGTCGCTGGCGACGGCCACCAGGCCGTCCCGCTCCATCCGCGCCACCGTCTGGCTCACCGTCGGGCCGCTCTGGTCCAGCCGTTCGGCGATACGGGCGCGCATGGGGACCACACCTTCCTCCTCCAGCTCAAGGATGGTGCGGAGATACATCTCCGTGGTATCGATCAGTCCGGACATTCGTGCCCCTCGGATTGCGTGCGCTGGCCCTGCCCCCAATTCTGACGCATCGGGCCCACAACCGTCCCGCGCCGAGGGTCAAGACCGGTCCCGGACATCTCGTGGCGTTCGTATTGACACGCCCTTGGTCCAGACCGCACGGTGAGCGGCGGACAACGGACGCACCCCCACCTCCGGAAGGGCCATCGTCGTATGAGCGAGAGCAAGCTGGCCGGTCAGTTCTTCGACGCCGCCATCGGTCTGCTGGAGCGGGTGCGGGAGGAGGAGGCCCCGCACATCGCGGAGGCCGGCTCCCTCATCGCCGACGCCGTCGCCTCCGGCAACCGGCTCTTCGCCTTCGGCGCCGGGCACTCCTCGCTGCCCGCCCAGGACGTGGTCTACCGGGCCGGCGGCATGGCCCTGATGAACTTCCTCGCCGTTCCCGGCACCGTCGGCATCGACGTCATGCCCGCGACCCTGGGCAGCGCCCTGGAACGGGTCGACGGCCTCGCCGGCGCCGTCCTGGACAGCAGCCCCGCCTCCGACGGCGACGTCCTCGTGATCATCTCCCTCTCCGGGCGCAACGCCCTGCCCGTCGAGATGGCCATGAACGCCCGCGCCATCGGCCTCAAGGTCATCGGCGTGACCTCGGTGGCGTACGCGACCGAGACCAAGTCGCGGCACGTCTCGGGCAGCTTCCTCAAGGACCACTGCGACGTCGTCCTCGACAGCAAGATCGCGGTCGGGGACGCCGAGCTCAGCATCGACGGCATCGACGCGCCCTTCGCCCCCGCCTCCACCGTCGTGACCAGCGCGATCATGCAGGCCGTCATGGCGGCCGCGGCCGGCGAGCTCGCCGGCCGCGGGGTGGAGCCGCCGCTGCTGCGCTCGGGCAACGTCGACGGGGGCCACGAGTGGAACGGCCGCGTGATGCAGGAGTACGGCGACCGGATCTTCTTCCGGCACTGACCGAGGGGTCTCCGCGCCCGCACCCCGCAGCAGCTCCCCGACCATGCCTTCGCCCATCCGGCGGACCCTGCTCCGGGCACGGAGCGGGAGTACAGCAGCACGTGTGCGGGCCGCCCAAGCCAGGCCACGGGACGAGGGTGGGCGCTAGCCCGGCGGGCGCCCTCCCGCCGCCAGGTCCAGATCGGCGGCCACCCGGGCCGCGACCTCCTCCGCGTACTCCGCGTCCGCGCGCTCGAAGGCCACCCGCGTGGGCCCGCGCAGGAACGTCAGCGCCCCCAGGGTCCGCCCCCGGCTGCGCAGCACCGTGCACAGCACGTGCGCCGCGCCCTCCGGCCACTGGCGGGCCCGCGCCCACTCCGCGTCCGCCTCGCCGCGCGGGGCGCTGGTGCGCACCGAGCCGATCCGGTCCAGGGCCTGGAGGGCCGGATGCCCGGCCGCGTACCTGACCGGGATCGACCCGGGCCCGGGCAGCGCCGGCGGTGACGCGGCGGACCGTACGAGCCTTCGCCGCTCGGGGTCGGCCGCGGGATCCAGTACGTCCAGCAGCGCGTGCTCGGCGAAACCGGCCAGGGCGAATTCCAGGCGTACGGCGGCCGCCTCCGCCGGGTCCTCGCACTCGGCGGCGGCCCGCCCCGCCCGGTGGAGCTGATGGGACCGGAACCGCAGCTGCGCGGTGTCCAGCTGCTCCTGCCGGGCCTGGGTGACGTCCTGGAACAGCCAGCCGACGCCCAGCGGCACGGGCTCCTCCGCGAGCGGCGAGGCCAGCCGCAGGAACCCGCACCGCCAGCACCTGCGCCGCACCCCCTCGGCGGTGGGCACCGACACCCACATCTCCACCGGCGCGGGCGGTGCCCCCTCGGCGAGCACGTGCTGGAGCGCGCCCTCGAGCTCCTCCACGCCCTGGGTGAGCAGCTCCCCGAGCGGGCGCCCGAGCAGGGCGGTCCGGCCGGTCCCGAAGGCGCGTGCGGCGTGCGCGTTGACCACGGCGGGCCGCAGGTCGACGTCGACGAGGACGACGCCCCACGAGGCGTCCTCCATCAAGGCCTCGCTCAGCGCGATGGACCGCTCCAGGTCGATCTGCGCGTGCACCTCGCTGAAGGCGCAGTACACCCCGGCGGGTTTTCCGTCCGCGCCCGGCACCCCGGCGGACTGTGTCCGTACGAGGACGCGCCCGCCGTCCTTGGTGAGCAGCGCGAACTCGTGCACCTGCCGGCCGGGCACGTGCTGGGCGGCCATGAGTCTGTCCTGCACGTCGTGCGCGTCGGCGGCCCGCACCGCCCACCCCTCGAACCCCTTGCGCCCCACGGCCTCGCCGGCGGACCACCCGAGGATCCGTTCGGCCTCTCGGTTCCAGTGGGTGATCACGCCGTCGGCGTCGAACGCGCACAAGGCGGCGTCCATCCCGTCCAACAGCGCTGCGAGCAGATCGTCTGCGGTCTCGTTACGTCCGGAAGCAGTCACCTGGCACCCCCAGCAGGTGTTCGCGTGTGCGGCACGTCGGATCATTCAACTGGAACGTGACGCAGCCCACACTGCTTTCCGCGGATTGGGTGCGGGAAATCCGGTTCGGGGGCCGGCAGCTCCGCGTCGTCCACGCACCTCAGGAGGACGCGCCGGCCGTCGGCCGTCCCGGAGCTTGCGGGCCGGCGCCCCCGCCGCAGCGGGGAAATAAAAGGGTTGTGGCTGCCTCGGCCCCTGCCTAGGCTCGGACGTACACGAGAAGGGAGGTGGTTGCCGCAATGTACGGAAACCGGACGCGTGAGGTGGCTGCGGGCTAAGCGCCCGTCGTCGCACGCACCCAGTGCGGTGCCCGGCGGGATCGCCAGGCGCCAATCCACAGCAGTCACCCGACCCGCGGGCTCGCCGGTACGTCCGGCCGGCTTCTCTCACTGCAGGAGAGAGACCCAGAGCCCGCGGGTCGCCTGCGTTTGCCGCTCCCGCCCGGGGTGAGCGGGACGGGGCGACCCGCCGTGGAGCGGAAGCGGCCGGACGCGGCCCCGCTGCCGCAGGCTGTCCCGCCCGGCGCCGCGCGGCTACGGGCAGAGCCGCTCGACGCGCCACTTGCCCGCGTCCAGGACGTAGTGCAGCCGGTCGTGCAGGCGGTTCTCGTGGCCCTGCCAGAACTCCACCTCTTCGGGGACCACGCGCAGGCCGCCCCATTCCGGCGGGACCGGGACCTGCTCGCCCTCCGGGTAGCGGGCGTCGAGCTCGGCGTAGCGGCGGTCCAGTTCCGCGCGGGAGCCGATCACGCTCGACTGTTCGCTCGCCCAGGCGCCCAGCTGGGACCCGTGCGGGCGGGAGCGGAAGTACGCCGCCGTCTCGTCGCGGCCGATGCGGGACGCGGTGCCGGTGACGACCACCTGGCGCGAGATGGGGTGCCAGGGGAACAGCAGGGCGACGTGCGGGTTCTCGGCGAGCTCGCGGCCCTTGCGGGACGCGTAGTTGGTGTAGAAGACGAAGCCGCGCCCGTCGAACTGCTTCATCAGCACCGTGCGCGAGCTGGGCCGGCCGTCGGGGGTGGCCGTCGAGACGATCATGGCGTTCGGTTCGAAGAGGTGCGAGTCCGCGGCCTGCTGGAACCACAGGGCGAACTGGTCCATCGGATGCTCGGCGAGAGTCTCCTCAAGGACGATTTCCGAGCGGTACTGCTTGCGCATCGTGGCGGGGTCAATGTCCTGGTCGGTCACGCTGGCCATCCTGCCGCAGCCTGGCCGGTGGCGGTGTGCCGTATGTCACGCTTCCACAGTCGAGGTGGAGCGGCCAAAATCTTGGGGCCGGTCCGAAGGTCCCCGCGCGGGTGACCAACGGCCGTGCCGGGCATCAACGGGGATGACCGCGCCGGACCGCGAGTCACGCCGGGAGCCGCGCGTGTTCGCACTATCTGAGGAGCCGCCTGATGTCCGACTTCGTACCCGGGCTCGAAGGGGTCGTCGCGTTCGAGACCGAGATCGCCGAACCGGATAAGGAAGGCGGTTCCCTCCGCTACCGCGGGGTCGACATCGAGGATCTCGTCGGGCACGTCTCCTTCGGGAACGTCTGGGGCCTCTTGGTCGACGGTGCCTTCAACCCCGGCCTGCCGGCCGCCGAGCCCTTCCCCATCCCGGTCCACTCCGGTGACATCCGCGTCGACGTGCAGTCCGCTCTCGCGATGCTCGCCCCCGTGTGGGGCCTGAAGCCGCTGCTGGACATCGACGAGCAGACCGCCCGCGACGACCTGGCGCGCGCGGCCGTCATGGCGCTGTCGTACGTCGCCCAGTCCGCCCGCGGCCAGGGCCTGCCCATGGTTCCGCAGCGGGAGATCGACAAGGCCGAGTCCGTGGTCGAGCGGTTCATGATCCGCTGGCGGGGCGAGCCGGACCCGCGGCACGTCAAGGCCGTCGACGCGTACTGGACCTCGGCCGCCGAGCACGGCATGAACGCCTCCACCTTCACCGCACGGGTGATCGCGTCGACCGGCGCGGACGTCGCCGCCGCGCTCTCCGGCGCCGTCGGCGCCATGTCCGGACCCCTGCACGGAGGGGCGCCGTCCCGCGTGCTCGGCATGATCGAGGAGATCGAGCGCACCGGCGACGCCGTGGCGTACGTGAAGAAGGCCCTGGACAAGGGCGAGCGGCTGATGGGCTTCGGACACCGCGTCTACCGCGCCGAGGACCCGCGCGCCCGCGTGCTGCGCCGCACCGCCAAGGAACTCGACGCTCCGCGCTACGAGGTCGCCGCCGCGCTGGAGAAGGCCGCGCTGGAAGAGCTGCACGCACGCCGCCCCGACCGGGTGCTGGCCACCAACGTGGAGTTCTGGGCCGCGATCATGCTGGACTTCGCGGAGGTCCCGGCGCACATGTTCACCTCCATGTTCAGCTGTGCCCGCACCGCCGGCTGGTCGGCGCACATCCTGGAGCAGAAGCGCACGGGCCGCCTGGTGCGGCCGTCGGCCCGCTACACGGGCCCGGGCCGGCGCAACCCGCAGGAGATCGAGGGCTACGCGGACATCGCCGAGACCGCGTGATCGATCGCGTGATCGCGTGAACGGGCGACCGCTGGGCGCCGTATCCCGTAACGGGGTGCGGCGCCCTGTCGTTTCCCCGGCCCTTTCTCCTGCCCTTTCTCCGGCCGGGGGCCTCAGGCCAGGGCGGCGTCGAGGATGCGGGCCCACTGGGCCACCACGCGGGCCCGGCGGGCCCGGTCGTCGGTGAGGACGTTGGCCAGGCCCAGGCCGCGGGCCATGTCGAGGAGCCCCTGCACCGTCTCCCGTACGCCGGGCGCGGACTCGTCGGCTCCCAGCAGCTCCACGGCGATGCGGTGGGTCTCGCGGCCGACCCGGGCCTCCAGTTCGGTGACCCGGGGGCGCAGTTGCTCCTCGTTGGAGGCGGCGACCCACAGCTGGAGCGCGGCCCGGAAGAGGGTGCCCGTGTACAGGTCGACGAGCGCCTCGACCACCACGGGGCGGGCGGCCGGGCCTGCCTGGAACAGGTCGCGCAGGGCGGTGGACCGCTCCTCGGCGACGTACTCGACGGCCGCGGTGAACAGGTCCTCGCGGGTCGGGAAGTGGTGCTGGGCGGCGCCGCGCGAGACGCCGGCCCGTTCGGCGACGACGGCGACGGTGGAACCGGCCCAGCCGTGTTCCGCCAGACAGGACACGGCCGCCTCCAGGAGGTGGCGGCGGGTGACGCGGCTGCGCGCCTGCTTGGGGCCGGCCGAGCCGGCCGCACCGGTCACAGTGCCCATGACGGTTCCCGGCGCTCGAAGCGGGCGGTGATGCCCTCACGGGCCTCGGCGGACGCGAACAGCTCCCCGGACAGCTCCGTCAGACGGGCGCCGTCGCGTTGCAGGGCCTCGCGCACGGCGGCGGCGGTCAGCGCCTTGGTCGCGGCCAGGCCCTGCGGGGAGGCCTTGCGCAGGCCGGCGAGTACGGGCTCCAGGGCCTCGTCCACGTCCCCGGCGTGCAGGGTGAGCAGCCCGATCCTGGCGGCCTCGGCGGCGTCGAAGGCCTCGGCGGTGAGGAAGTAGCGGGCGGCGGCGCGCGGGTCCAGGCGCGGCAGCAGCGGCATGGAGATCACCGCGGGGGCGAGGCCGAGGTGGGTCTCGGTGAAGGCGTACGTGGACTTCGGCCCGGCGGCGGCGATGTCGCAGACCCCGAGCAGCCCGAGGCCGCCGGCCCGGACGTGGCCGGTGACACGGGCGACCACGGGCTTGGGCAGCTCGGCGATCTCGCGGAGCAGGGCCAGGAAGTCGGCGGGGGCGCTGGGGGACTTGAGGTCGGCCCCGGCGCAGAAGGTGTTGCCGGTGTGGGTCAGGACGAGCGCCCGGACCCCCGGGTCCGCCCCGGCGGCGGCGAGCGCGGCGCGGGTCGCGGCGACGAGCTCTGCGGAGAGGGCGTTGCGGTTGGCCGGGGAGTCGAGGGTGAGGGTGGTGACTCCGGCCGCGGTTGCGGTGTGAACGGGTGGGACCATGTCTCCTCCGGAGGGGTGTGCGGGTATCCGTGCTGGGCCGGGATCCTCCCGGGGAGGGTATGCGGGCCGCCTGCGGCGCGGCTCCGCAGGTCCCGCCGAAGCCGCCCTCCGCCGCTCCGCCAAACCGGCCTCCGGCCCCGGGGCTCCGCCCCGCACCCCATGCCTCAAACGCCGGCGGGGCTGGATGTGGCCGGCGTTGAGGCTGCAAGCGCCCGGAGGGCCGGATCGCGCGGAGCGCGGTTTCAGCCCCTGCAGCGCCTGAGGAGCGGAGCCCCCTCCTCGGCCTCGCCGGGGTCTGAAGGCGGGGCCCCGGCCTTTCAGCCCCGCCGGGTTTGAGGGCGGAGCCCGGCCTTTCAGCCTCGGGAGGCGTCGGGGCGGAAGTCCGGCCTTCAGCCTCGGGGGGTGTGAGGGGCGGAGCCCCGGTCTTCAGCCTCGCCGGCGATTGAGGCGCGGGGAAGGTGGGAGGGGCTCCGTGTGGGTCAGTAGGACTTGGGGAGGCCCAGGGTTTGGTGGGAGATGAAGTTGAGGATCATCTCGCGGCTGACCGGGGCGATCCGGGCCACGCGGGAGGCGGTGATGAGGGCGCCGAGCCCGTACTCGCGGGTGAGGCCGTTGCCGCCGAGGGTGTGCACGGCCTGGTCCACCGCACGGACGCACGCCTCCCCCGCGGCGTACTTCGCCATGTTCGCGGCCTCGCCCGCCCCCATGTCGTCCCCCGCGTCGTACAGGCGGGCCGCCTTCTGCATCATCAGGCGGGCCAGTTCGAGCTCGATGTGCGCCGTGGCCAGCGGATGCGCCACGGCCTGGTGCGCGCCGATGGGCTCCTTCCACACCTGCCGGGTCTTCGCGTAGTCCACGGCCTTGGCGAGGGCGTAGCGGCCCATCCCGATGGCGAAGGCGGCGGTCATGATCCGCTCGGGGTTGAGTCCGGCGAACAGCTGCAGCAGCCCCGCGTCCTCGTCGCCGACGAGCGCGTCGGCGGGCAGCCGTACCTCGTCGAGGACGAGCTCGAACTGCTTCTCCGCGGCTTGGAGTTCCATGTCGATGACGGAGCGGGAGAAGCCGGGGGCGTCGCGGGGGACGATGAACAGGCAGGGCTTGAGGCTGCCGGTGCGGGCGTCCTCGGTGCGGCCGACGATGAGGGTGGCGTCGGCGATGTCGACGCCGGAGATGAAGACCTTGCGGCCGGTGAGGATCCAGTCGTCGCCGTCGCGGCGGGCCGTGGTGGTGATCCGGTGGGAGTTGGAGCCGGCGTCGGGTTCGGTGATGCCGAAGGCCATGGTGCGGCTGCCGTCGGCGAGTCCCGGGAGCCAGGCCTGCTTCTGGGCCTCGGTGCCGAAGCGGGAGATGACCGTCCCACAGATGGCGGGCGAGACGACCATCATCAACAGCGGGCAGCCCGCAGCGCCCAGTTCTTCCAGGACGATGGACAGTTCGGCGATGCCGCCGCCTCCGCCGCCGTACTCCTCGGGCAGGTTGACCCCGAGGTAGCCGAGCTTCGCGGCGTCGGCCCACAGCTCGTCGGGGTGGCCGCCTTCACGGGCGACGCGGGCGAGGTACTCGCGGCCGTAGCGCTGCCCGAGGGCGGCGACCGCCGTGCGCAGGGCCTGGTGCTCTTCGGTCTCGACGGTGCTGGTGGCGGAGCTCATGACTGCGTTTCCTCCTGGACTACGGCGAGCAGGGCGCCGAATTCGACCTGTTGGCCGGTGACGGCGTGGAGCGCGGCGAGCGTGCCGGAGGCGGGAGCGAGGATGCGGTGCTCCATCTTCATGGCCTCCAGCCAGAGCAGGGGCTGTCCGGCGGTGACGCGGCTGCCGGGGGCGAGGCCCTCGGCGATGCGGACGACGGTGCCGGGCATGGGGGCGAGCAGGGAGCCCGGTTCGGTCCGGTCCTGCGGGTCGGGGAAGCGGGGGACGGGGGTGAGGGTGTGGGCGCCGAGTACGGAATCCACGTAGATCTCGGTCGCGTCGGCCCTGTTCGAATTTCGTTTCACGTGGAACACCCGCCGGATTCCCTCGATTTCGAGGGTGACGAGGGTGGGAGTGGCGGCCAGGACCCGGATACCGGGGTGGTCGACGAGCCGGCCGGCCCGGTAGCGGACCTCGTACTCGGCGCCGGCCACCGTGTAGCGGCGGATCTGCGGCTGGGAGCGGACGTTGCGCCAGCCGCCGAGGCGGGCGGCGAGCGGGGCGTCCGGGGCGGGGGCCGCCTCGGCGAGTGCGGCGGCGAGGGTCGCCGGGGTGGCGTCCGGTGCGGCCACGGTGAGGGCGTCGAGGTGGCGCTCGTAGAAGCCGGTGTCGAGCTGCCCGGCGGTGAACTCCGGGTGGTGCAGGGAGCGTACGAGGAGTTCGCGGTTGGTGGTGAGCCCGTGGATGCGGGCTCCGGCCAGGGCGTGGGCGAGGGTCCGTACGGCCTCGGCGCGGGTGGGGGCGTGGGCGATGACCTTGGCCAGCATGGGGTCGTAGTGGATGCCGACCGTGTCCCCGTCGGTAAATCCGGTGTCCACGCGGACGTTGCCGGGGACGGCGAGGGTGTGCAGGGCTCCGGTCTGCGGGCGCCAGTCCTGGGCCGGGTCCTCGGCGTAGAGGCGGGCCTCGACGGCGTGGCCGGTGGGCTCAGGCGGCGACGGGGGCAGGGCCTCGCCCTCGGCGACGCGCAGCTGGAGGGCGACGAGGTCGAGGCCGAAGACGGCTTCGGTGACGGGGTGTTCGACCTGGAGGCGGGTGTTCATCTCCAGGAAATAGGGGCGTCCGTCGGCGGTGACGAGGAACTCGACGGTGCCGGCGCCCCGGTAGGAGACGGCGCGGGCGGCGGCGACGGCGGCGGAGTGGAGGTTCTCGCGCAGTTCTTCCGGCAGTCCGGGCGCCGGGGCCTCCTCAATAACCTTCTGGTGGCGGCGCTGGAGGGAGCAGTCGCGGGTGCCGAGCGCCCAGACGGTGCCGTGGGCGTCGGCGAGGACCTGCACCTCGACGTGACGGCCGCGCTCGACGTAGGGCTCGGCGAAGACCTCGCCCTCGCCGAAGGCCGAGCGGGCCTCGGCGGAGGCCGCGTCGAGGGCCGCCTTGAGGCTGCCGAGGTCGCGGACCACCCGCATCCCGCGACCACCGCCGCCGGCCGCGGCCTTCAGGAGCAGGGGCAGGTCCGCGGGGGTGGCGGCGGCCGGGTCGACGGGGTCCAGGAGCGGTACCCCGGCGGCGCGCATCAGGTCCTTGGCCCGGGTCTTGGAGGCCATGGCCTCGATGGCCTCGGGCGGCGGGCCGATCCAGGTGAGGCCGGAGTCCTGGACCTCGCGGGCGAAGCCGGCGTTCTCGGAGAGGAAGCCGTAGCCGGGGTGAACGGCGTCGGCGCCGGCGGCGAGGGCGGCCTTGATGATCAGGTCGCCGCGCAGGTAGGTGTCGGCGGGGGCCGCGCCCGGCAGGCGTACGGCCGCGTCGGCGTCGCGCACGTGGAGGGCGTCGGCGTCGGGGTCGGAGTGAACGGCGACGGTGGACAGGCCCAGGGCGCGGGCGGTGCGGAAGATCCGTACGGCGATCTCACCGCGGTTGGCGACGAGCAGGGAGCTGATCGGCTGGGTCATGGGCGGGCTCACATCCGGAAGACGCCGAAGCCGCCACGGGCGCCCTCGACGGGGGCGTTGTGGACGGCCGACAGGCACAGGCCGAGGACGGTACGGGTGTCGCGCGGGTCGATGACCCCGTCGTCGTACAGTCGCCCGGACAGGAACATCGGCAGGGACTCGGACTCGATCTGCGCCTCGACGAAGGCGCGCATCCCGGCGTCGGCCTCCTCGTCGTGCGGCAGCCCCTTCGCGGCGGCGGACTGCCGGGACACGATGGAGAGCACTCCGGCGAGCTGCTGGGGGCCCATCACGGCGGACTTGGCGCTGGGCCAGGCGAAGAGGAAACGGGGCTCGTAGGCGCGGCCGCACATGCCGTAGTGGCCGGCGCCGTAGCTCGCGCCGATGAGCACGGACAGGTGCGGGACCTTCGAGTTGGAGACCGCGTTGATCATCATCGAGCCGTGCTTGATGATGCCGCCCTGCTCGTACTCCTTGCCGACCATGTAGCCGGTGGTGTTGTGGAGGAAGAGCAGCGGGATGTCGCGCTGGTTGGCGAGCTGGATGAACTGGGCGGCCTTCTGGGATTCGGCGCTGAACAGCACGCCCTGCGCGTTGGCGAGGATGCCGACCGGATAGCCGTGGAGGGTGGCCCAGCCGGTGACGAGGCTGGTGCCGTAGAGCGGCTTGAACTCGTCGAACTCGGAGGCGTCGACGATGCGGGCGATGACCTCGCGCGGGTCGAACGGCGTCTTGAGGTCGGGCGGGACGATGCCGAGGAGTTCCTCGGGGTCGTACTTCGGCTCCTGCGCCGGGGGCGGATCGGTGTGGGCCTTGCGGTGGTTCAGCCGGGCGACGACGCGGCGGGCCTGACGGATCGCGTCGTGCTCGTCGAGGGCGTAGTAGTCGGCGAGGCCGGAGGTACGGGCGTGCATGTCCGCCCCGCCGAGGGACTCGTCGTCGCTCTCCTCGCCGGTGGCCATCTTGACCAGCGGCGGACCGCCGAGGAACACCTTCGAACGGTCCTTGATCATGATGGTGTGGTCGGACATGCCGGGGATGTACGCGCCTCCGGCGGTGGAGTTGCCGAAGACGACGGCGACGGTCGGGATCCCCTCGGCCGAGAGCCGGGTGAGGTCGCGGAAGATCGCGCCGCCCGGGATGAAGATCTCCTTCTGGGAGGGCAGGTCCGCGCCGCCGGACTCCACGAGGCTGATGCAGGGCAGGCGGTTCTGCCGGGCGATCTCGTTGGCCCGCAGTGCCTTCTTCAGCGTCCAGGGGTTGCTGGCGCCGCCCCGGACGGTGGGGTCGTTGGCGGTGACCAGGCACTCGACGCCCTCGACCGTGCCGATGCCGGTGACCATGGAGGCGCCGACGGGGTAGTCGCTGCCCCAGGCGGCCAGCGGGGACAGCTCCAGGAACGGCGTGTCCGGGTCGAGGAGCAGCTCGACGCGCTCGCGGGCCAGGAGCTTGCCGCGCTGCTTGTGGCGGGCCGTGTACTTCTCCCCGCCCCCCTGCAGGGCCTTGGCGTGCTCGGCGTCGAGGGCGGCGAGGCGTTCCAGGGCTGCGGTACGGGCCTGCGCGTGCTCGGGGGCGTGCGGATCGACGGTGGTGCGGAGGCGGGTCATGGGCCGGTCCCCTCCGGGGCGGTTTCGGGCAGCAGGTGGGTCGGGACGTCGAGGTGGCGGGCACGGAGCCATTCGCCGAGGGCCTTGGCCTGGGGGTCGAAGCGGTGGCCGGAGGCGACGCCGGCGCCGAGGATGCCGGTGACGGTGAAGTTCAGGGCGCGGAGGTTCGGGAGCGGGTGGCGGGTCACGGGCAGGGCCCGGGCTTCGGGCAGCAGCTCCTGCATCAGCTCGACGGTGAGCGTGCGCTCGAGCCAGGTCCAGGCTTCGTCGGACTCGACCCACACCCCGATGTTGGCGTCGCCGCCCTTGTCTCCGCTGCGGGCCCCGGCCAGTGCCCCGAGGGGGGCGCGGGTGGTGGGCGTTCCGGACGGCTCAACCCCAACTCGGCGAACAATGAGGCGTTGGGTCGGCCCACCAGCGGAGGGAATGGCGACGCGCACAACATGCCTATCTCTGAAACAGCGATCCAACACCACGCGAAAGC
>NZ_JARAYQ010000101.1:0-28050 GCF_033794505.1 Streptomyces sp. MB09-01
GATGCACAGGGGGCGGCGAGGGCGGGTTGCGGCGGGGCGGCGCCCGGACCCCTAGCATCTGACGATACGTCAGATGTACCGTCCTTCCCATGCCTGGACTCACACCTGGAACCGCGTCCCGCGCCCGCCGGAGGGTCGCGGTCGTCGGCGTCGCCCTCTCCGACTGCGGCCGGGTGGACGGCCCCACCCCCTACGCCCTGCACGCGCAGGCCGCCCGGCGCGCCCTGGCCGACTCCGGCCTGGACCGGTCCGTCATCGACGGCCTCGCCTCGGCCGGCCTCGGCACGCTCGCACCGGTCGAGGTGGCCGAGTACCTCGGCCTGCGCCCCACCTGGGTCGACTCCACCTCGGTGGGGGGCTCGACCTGGGAGGTCATGGCCGCCCACGCGGCGGAAGCCATCGCCGCGGGACACGCCAACGCCGTCCTGCTGGTCTACGGCTCCACGGCACGGGCCGACATCAAGGCCCGCCGGCGGACCTCGAACCTGTCCTTCGGGGCCCGCGGGCCGCTCCAGTTCGAGGTCCCGTACGGGCACACGCTGATCTCCAAGTACGCGATGGCCGCCCGCCGGCACATGCACGAGTACGGGACCACGCTGGAGCAGCTCGCCGCGGTGGCCGTGCAGGCCCGGGCGAACGCGGCCACCAACCCGGACGCCATGTTCCGGGGCCCGATCACGGTGGACGAGGTCCTGTCCTCCGACATGATCGCGGACCCCTTCACGAAGCTGCACTGCTGCATCCGCTCGGACGGCGGCTGCGCCGTGCTGCTGGCGGCGGAGGACTACGTGCCGGACACCGCGAAGGCTCCGGTCTGGGTCCTCGGCGCGGGCACCTCGGTCTCCCACACCACCATGTCGGAGTGGGAGGACTTCACCGTGTCCCCGGCGGCGGTCTCGGGCCGCATCGCCTTCGAGCGGGCCGGCCTCACCCCGGCGGACGTGGACCTCGCGGAGATCTACGACGCCTTCACGTACATGACCCTGGTGACCCTGGAGGACCTCGGCTTCTGCGCCAAGGGCGAGGGCGGGGCCTTCGCGGAGAAGGGCCGCCTGCTGCGCGACGGGGAACTCCCGGTCAACACCGACGGCGGCGGCCTCTCGGCCTGCCACCCCGGCATGCGCGGCCTGTTCCTGCTGGTCGAAGCGGTCCGCCAGCTCCGCGGAGAGTCCGGCCCGGGCCAGGTCACCAAACCCGGCGGCCGCCTCCCCGAGGTCGCCCTGGCCTCGGGCACGGGCGGCTGGTTCTGCTCCTCGGGGACGGTCCTCCTGGGCCGGGGGTAGGACCCCGGCCCCGGGCGGCGGCGCCGGTTGATGCCGGTGGGGCCGGCGGCTACGTGGTCTCGGTGAGGGTGTGCGCGACGAGGGCATTGGCGTGGCCGTGGCCCAGGCCGTGTTCGGTCTTGAGCCAGGTGACGAGCTCCATGTGCCCGGTCAGCGGTGAGGACCTGATGAGGTCCTTCCACTCGGCGATCGGCCGGCCGTACTTCTTCTCGATCGAGGGGAAGTAGCTGGCGGGGCCCTTCACGGTCTCGGCCACGGTGTCGTCTCCTTCGTCTGCGTCGCGGTGCCTTCGCATGTATGACCGCGACGGGACGCCGAACTCATCGGCCCTGCCGAAGATTTCCGAAATCCCGCGGCCCCGCGGCCCCGTGGCCCCGTGGCCCCGCGGCGGCGCCGCCTACCAGTCCACCTCGTTCAACGGGCGACCGTCCCGGGACAGTTCGACCTCGTGCTGCCGGTGGTCGTAGTCGATCAGCGCGATGCGGTCCGGACCGATCCACTCGGCCTGGCGGACTCCCGTCGGCCAGCTCGACTCCGTGTACTCCGCCACCGGCCAGCGGCGGGCCGTGGGGAAGGCGCCCGTGTCCACGTAGACCCGCCAAACGGGGTCGACGAGCGGTGAGGTGCGCTCCACCACCAGGCGGCGCTGGGCGCCGCCCGGGGCCGGGAGGTCGTACTCCCGGGACGGGAAGGGGTCACTGGCCATGACGTACACGGGGGTGGCCAGTGCGCCGAAGACGGCCGCGGCCACGAGGCCGCCGACGGTGGCCTTGCGGACCTCGGGGCGGCGGGAGGAGAGCAGGACCCCCGCCGTCAGGGAGAGGGCGGCAAGGACGGCGAGGAGCACGGGGTGGTCGAGCTCGGCCAGGACGGACAGGCCGCCCGGGCGGTCGTACAGCGGGGCGACGACCGCGGTCGCCGTCAGGGCCGCCGCGAGAGCGAAGAGCCCGCGTGCAACACCTCGTGCGACACCTCTGTGAACGTCCATGGCCGGCACCCTAGCCTGGGGGTATGACCAGCGAGATCAGCGAGATCGGTACGGACGGCACTGACGGTGCGGACGGCACTGAGGCCACTGAGGCCACTGACGACTTCCACGCCACCCTGCACTCCCTACGCGTGTGGGACTCCCCGCTTCCCCGCTTCGACCCCGGGTCCGCGCCCGCCGAGCCGCTCCCGCTGTTCCGGGAGTGGTTCGTGCACGCCGCCCGGGCGGGGCAGCTGGAGCCGCACACGATGAGCCTGGCGACGGTGGACGGCGCCGGGCGGCCCGACGTGCGGACGCTGATGCTCCACGACGCCGACGCGCGCGGCTGGCACTTCGCCTCGCACGCCACCAGCGCCAAGGGCGTGCAGCTGGCCGCGCGGCCGCGGGCGGCGCTCGGGTTCTACTGGCCGACCGTGGCCCGGCAGATCCGGATCCGGGGCCGGGTCACCGCCTGCGGGCCCGAGGAGAGCCGCGCGGACCTGGCGGTCCGCTCGCGCGGGGCGCTCGCCGCCGCGCTCACCGGGCACCAGAGCGAGGTGCTGGAGTCGGCCGAGGACCTGGTCCGGGCCTCGGAGCGGGCCTGGGAACGAGCCGGGGCCGAGCCGGACGCACCGGCTCCGACCTGGACGCGGTACGTACTGGACGCCGACGAGGTGGAGTTCTTCCAGGGCGAGCCCGCCCGCCGCCACACCCGCCTGCGCTACCGCCGCACCACCGACGCCGGCCCCGACGCCGGCACCGGCAGCTCCTGGGTCCGCGAGCTGCTCTGGCCCTGATCCGTCAGTCCGGCGGGGCCGGCCGGAAGACCGCCACCCGCACCCCGTCCGCCACCTCGCGGAAGGTGACCGCCAGGGGCATGTCGATGCGGAGGTCCGCCGCCTCGCAGGACACCACCTCGGTCATCATCCGCGGGCCTTCGGCCAGGTCGACCACGGCCGCCGTGTAGGGGACGCGCGCACCGAAGGGCGGGAGGTCGTTGCGGTGGATCACGGACCAGGTGTAGAGGGTCGCCCGGCCGCTCGCCGGCTCCCACGTCACACGGTCCTCGCCGGCCCAGCAGTACGGGCAGAACTCGCGCGGGTAGTGGTGCGCCCGCCCGCAGTCCCCGCAGCGGCGCAGCAGGAGCCGGCCTTCCGCCGCCGCCTCCCAGTAGGTGCGGGTGAAGTCGTCCGTCTCCGGGAGGTCGTAGCGCGCCGTGCCGCCGCTCACAGGAAGAGTCCGATCGCCGCGTCGAGGGACCAGGTCTGCCAGGACATGGCGAGGAGCGCGACGAGCGAGATGAGCGCCATCATCGCGTTCTGGCCCTGCTCGGCCCAGTCGTGGATCATCAGCACCA
Source organism: Streptomyces sp. MB09-01 (assembly GCF_033794505.1). NCBI lineage: Bacteria > Bacillati > Actinomycetota > Actinomycetes > Kitasatosporales > Streptomycetaceae > Streptomyces > Streptomyces sp. MB09-01. The sequence continues at coordinate 3,608 of NZ_JARAYQ010000101.1, forward strand.
GGTAGAGCAGGTTCAGCAGCAGCCCGCCGACCAGGGCGACCGGGGTCAGGAAGCCGAGCACCAGGCCCAGCCCGAGCGCGAGTTCCGCGTAGACGACGATGTACGCCATCGCCTTCGGGCGGGGCGCGACGACCAGTTCGAAGCCGCCCTTGACGAAGGTCCAGCGGTGCTTGTTCGCTACGTCCGCGGCCCACGCGATGCCGGTGCCGCGTTCGAACCAGCCCTTCTTGTCCTTGTGCCGCCAGCTCTCCAGCCACCACAGGCCGAGGCCTATCCGGAGCACGGCGAGCCATTCGGCCCCACTGAGCCAGATGGTCTGCATCGACAGCCCCCACCCCTCTCATCACTGATCTGACGGTACGTCAGTTCAGCGGATGCGGGGCGATCCCGCAAGGCCCCGGCCCGCTCCGGGTTGGCGAAGAACCGCCTGTATCCGGTGATCCCGTCGGTGGCGGCGCCCGCCGCGCGCAGGGCGGCCCACGGCAGGACCTGGTTCGCGGTGGGGACGGCCCAGGGCCGCCTCCAGCGCCTCGATCACGCCGACCGCACGGAAGCCGTTGCCGCCGACCGCCTCCGCCTCGTCCGGGGCGAAGGACACCACCCGGTCCAGCAGGGCTTCGGGCCGGATGCCGCTCTGGTCGCCGGGCAGGCCGCACGGAGCCGCGCGCACCACCGCGAAGCCGGCGCCCTCGTAGTGGGCCCGGCCCGGACCGTTCAGGACGGCGTCGAACCACGGCGGATCCACCCGGCAGATCCGGCCGGCGCCCAGGATCCGCAGCACCTCGGCCGTCGCGGCGCGCGGGGCGACGACGGGCTGCCCGTGGGCGCGCGCCGAGAGGCGGGCCGGCATCCGCGCCTCCCCGCGCGCCCCGATCGCGTACGCGGAGCTGGTGAAAGAAGCCGATCGCCGCCGCCAGCAGTTCGGTGACCTCGTCGACGTACGGCGGCTCGGCGAAGGCCCGTACCGGGGCCAGCGGGATGGGCGGATCCATCGCACCGCCGCGGCCCGTCGCGCCGAACGGCACCCGGGCGGCGTGCAGACCCACGTCTACCGGCGCCATGGCCCGCAGTGCCGACTCGGTTCCGACATCGGCGTGCGGGGTGAGGACCCCCAGGCGGACGCGCACGCCCCAGCCGTCGGGTCGCCACATCGGTCACTCCAGACCCTCCGGAAGCAGGGATTTCACCCTGCCACCGGGCAGGACGTGCGGCCCACCGCCCCGCCCGTGACCGATCCGCAATCGATTCCCTCCTTCTCCGAGACCCATCAACTCAGCGTGGCGATACGATCACACCTCATGCCTGGAGTCCCCGCAGCACCCGACATGACCACCCAGCCCCGCCCCGTGTACGTCATCGGGGCCGGCCCCGGCGGCCTCGCCGTGGCCGCCGCGCTGCGCGCCCGCGGGGTCCGCGCGGTCGTCGTCGAGAAGTCCGACGCGGTCGGTTCGTCCTGGCGGGGGCACTACGACCGGCTGCGCCTGCACACCACGCGCCGGCTCTCCGCCCTCCCGGGCCTGCCGATGCCGCGCCGCTTCGGGCGCTGGGTCTCCCGTGACGACGTCGTGCGCTACCTGGAGAAGTACGCCGAGTACCACGAGCTGGAGCTCGTGACCGGCGTCGAGGTGACCCGGATCGAGCCCGCCCCCGAGGGGGAGGACGGCTGGACCCTGCACGCGAGCGGCGGCCGGGTGCTGACCGCCGCGGCCGTCGTCGTCGCCACCGGGTACAACCACACGCCGGCGATCCCCGACTGGCCGGGCCAGGACACGTACGGCGGCCGGCTGCTGCACGCCGCCGACTACCGCAACCCCCGGCCGTACGCCGGCCAGGACGTCCTCGTCGTCGGCGTCGGCAACACCGGGGCCGAGATAGCCGTCGACCTCGTCGAGGGCGGGGCGGCGCGGGTGCGGCTCGCCGTGCGCACCGCCCCGCACATCATGCGCCGCTCCACCGCCGGCTGGCCGGCCCAGCGCAGCGGGATCCTCGTCCGCCGGCTGCCCGTGAGGCTGGTGGACGGCCTGTCCCGGCTCGTCACCAGGGCCTCGGTCCCGGACCTTTCGGCGTACGGGCTCCCGCGCCCCGCCACCGGCCTCTACAGCCGGGTCAAGGAGGGGGCGATCCCGCTCCAGGACGTCGGCCTGGTCGACGCGGTGCGCCGCGGCGCGGTGGAGCCGGTGGCCGCCGTGGAGTCCTTCGACGGCGCCGAGGTGGTGCTCGCGGACGGCTCGCGGATCACCCCGGACGCGGTGATCGCGGCCACCGGCTACCGTCGCGCCCTGGAGGGGCTGCTCGGGGAGCTCGGGGTGCTCGACGAGCAGGGGCGGCCCCGTACGCACGGCGCCCGCACCTCGCAGCAGGCCCGCGGGCTGTACTTCACCGGCTTCACCAATCCCATCAGCGGGATGTTCCGGGAGATGGCCATGGACGCGGAGAAGATCGCCAAGGCCGTGGCCCGGCAGGCGCGTCGCCGGACACCGTCCCGGTAGAGCCGGTCCCGTAGAGGTCGTCCCCCTAGAGCCGCTCCCGTAGCTGTCGTCGCGGTAGAGCCGGTCCGGCGGCCCCCGTCCCGGTAGCCGACCGCCAGAGCCAGTCGTCCGTTTGTCGATAATCCGCGACGGATCGACTTTCGCTACCCTGGCGGACATGACCGCCATGACGCGCACCCGCACCGAACCGGACCTGTCGTTCCTCCTGGACCACACCAGTCACGTGCTGCGGACCCAGATGAGCGCGCAGCTCGGCGAGATCGGGCTCACCCCGCGCATGCACTGCGTGCTCGTCCACGCCCTCGAGGAGGAGCGCACCCAGGCACAGCTCGCCGAGATCGGGGACATGGACAAGACCACGATGGTGGTGACGGTGGACGCGCTGGAGAAGGCCGGCCTGGCCGAGCGCAGGCCGTCCAGCACGGACCGGCGGGCGCGGATCATCGCGGTGACCGAGGAGGGCGCGAAGGTCGCGAAGGAGAGCCAGAAGATCGTCGACCGGGTCCACGGGAGCGCCCTCGGCGCCCTGCCGGACGACGAGCGCGCGGTGCTGCTCCGCGCACTGAACCGCCTGGTCACGGGGCACCTGCAGACACCCGAGGAGGGACCGCGGCCGGCCCGGCGGGCACGCCAGAAGGGCTGACGCCGCGACCCCAGCATTCCTATCCGTAAAAGATAGTCTGCAACAAAACTATCTGCTACGGTCTTTCTTGTTGCCTCCCGACGACAGGAGAGACCGCAATGCCTTCCACCGCACCCACACCCACGCCCACCGCCGCGCGCTCCCGCAGGCTCGCCCTCGGCGTGCTGGCCACCGGCATGCTGATGACGGTCCTCGACGGCAGCATCGTGACCGTCGCCATGCCGGCCGTCCAGAGCGATCTCGGCTTCACGCCGGCCGGCCTGAGCTGGGTCGTCAACGCCTACCTCATCGCCTTCGGTTCGCTACTGCTCCTGGCCGGCCGCCTCGGCGACCTGATCGGGCGCAAGCGGATGTTCCTCGCGGGCACCGGGGTGTTCACCGCGGCCTCGCTCCTCGCCGGCGTCGCCACCTCCCCCGGTCTCCTGATCGCCGCCCGCTTCCTCCAGGGCGCCGGCAGCGCGATGGCATCCGCCGTCAGCCTCGGCATCCTGGTCACGCTCTTCACCGAACCGCGCGAACGAGCCAAAGCCATCGCCGTTTTCAGCTTCACCGGTGCGGCCGGGGCCTCGATCGGGCAGGTCCTCGGCGGTGTGCTCACCGACGCGCTCACCTGGAACTGGATCTTCTTCATCAACCTGCCCATCGGCATCGCGACCGCCCTGCTCGCCCTCTCCGCCCTGCCCGGCGACCGCGGCCTCGGCCTGAAGGCCAGCGCGGACACCCTCGGCGCGCTGCTCGTCACCTCCGGCCTGATGCTCGGCATCTACACGGTCGTCAAGATCGAGGAGTACGGGGCGACCTCGGCCAACACCCTCGGCTTCGGCGCCCTCGCGCTCGCCCTGCTCGCCGGCTTCCTCCTGCGCCAGGCCACCGCCGCGAACCCGCTCATGCCCCTGCGGATCCTCCGCTCGCGCAACGTCTCCGGAGCCAACCTGGTCCAGATGCTGATGGTCGCCGCCCTCTTCTCCTTCCAGGTCCTCGTCGCCCTCTACATGCAGAACGTCCTCGGCTACGGCGCTGCCGAGACGGGTCTCGCGATGCTGCCGGCCGCGGCCGTCATCGGCCTCGTCTCCCTGACCGTCTCGGCCCGCCTCAATGCCCGGTTCGGCGAGCGCGCCGTCCTGCTGGCGGGTCTGGTGCTGCTGGTCGGCGCACTCGGCCTGCTGACCCGCGTGCCCGGCCGGTCCGAGCAGGCGCACTACCTCACCGACCTGCTCCCCGTGATGCTCCTGGCCGCCGGCTTCGGCCTCGCCCTGCCGGCCCTGACCTCGCTGGGCATGTCCGGCGCGAAGAAGGAGGACGCGGGCCTGGCCTCCGGGCTCTTCAACACCACCCAGCAGATCGGCATGGCCCTCGGCATCGCGGTCCTCTCCACCCTGGCCGCCTCCCGCACCGAGTCCCTCGCCGAGGCGGGACGCCCCGCCCCCGAGGCCCTGACCGGCGGTTACCACCTGGCCTTCGCGGTCGGGACGGCCCTCCTCGTCGCCGCGCTGGCCATCGCCTTCACGGTCCTGCGCCGCCCGAAGGACGCCCCGCGGGAAGCCGCCGCCGAGCGGGACGCCGTTGGCCGAACCGCGCTCTGGACCGACCCCGCGGGAATCTGACACCGTTCACCACATCACCTCCACCAGCTTTCCTGCGCAGCCCTGTTCCTGACGGCACGTCAGTTCAGTAATCTGACTACACGTCAGTAATTGAGTTCCAGTTCCATCACGGTTCATCGAGCAGGAGCGGGCGGAACGATGCTTGGATCTACTCACGGCACCCTCACCACCGACTTCCGCGCACGGGTCGAGGCCTGCGGGGAGACCCCCAGGACGGCCGTCCACTCGTCGGCGTCCCCCTCCGCCGACGATGCGGTCGCCGTGGACGTCAGCGGCCGGCCGCTGCACGCCGACGTGCCCGACCTCGACCGGTTCTTCCGGCCCGAGTCCGTGGCCGTCATCGGCGCCTCCGACGCCGAGGGCAGACCGAACACCGGAATCACCCGCCAGCTCATCGCCTGGGCGGAACGCGTCGGCGCCCGGATCCACCCCGTGCACCCCACCCGCCCCACCGTCTTCGGCCTGACCTGCCACGCCTCCGTGGCCGACCTGCCCGAACAGGTGGACCTCGCCGTCCTCCTCGTCGCCGACCCGCTCCCCGTCATCGAGGAACTGGCCGAGACCAAGGTGAAGTTCGCCGTCGCCTTCGCCTCCGGCTTCGCCGAGACCGGCGACGCGGGCGCCGCAGCCCAGGAGCGGCTCGGTGCCGCCGTCCAACGCTCCGGCCTGCGCCTCCTCGGCCCCAACACCAACCTCAACGCCTTCGAGCAGTTCCGCGACGACCTCGACGGCCCGGCCATCGCCCTGATCACCCAGTCCGGCCACCAGGGCCGGCCCGTCTACACCCTCCAGGAACTCGGCATCCGGCTCTCCCACTGGGCGCCGACCGGCAACGAAGCCGACCTGGAGACCTCCGACTTCATCTCCTACTTCGCCGAGCAGCCCGAGGTGGGAGCCATCGCCTGCTACGTCGAAGGCCTCAAGGACGGCCGGTCCTTCCTCCTCGCCGCCGACCGGGCCGCGCGCAACGGCGTTCCGGTCGTCGCCGTCAAGGTCGGCCGCACCGAGACCGGCGCCCGCATGGCCGCCTCCCACACCGGGAAGCTGACCGGCGCCGACACCGTCGTGGACGCCGCAATGCGCCAGTTCGGCGTGATCCGCGTCGACGGCCTGGACGAACTCCAGGACACGGCCGCCCTGCTCGCCCGCGCCCGCAGGCCGAAGGCCGAAGGGGTCGTCGTCTACACCATCTCGGGCGGCACCGGGGCCCACTTCTCCGACCTGGCCACCGAGGCGGGCCTGACCCTGCCCACCCTCTCGCAGGCCAAGCAGGACGAGCTCCACCAGTGGATCCCGGAGTACCTGAACGTCGCCAATCCCGTCGACAACGGCGGCCACCCGGTCGGCGACTGGCGCGGCCGCAAGATCATCGATGCGATCCTCGCCGACCCGGCGGTGGGCGTGCTGATCTGTCCCATCACCGGCCCCTTCCCCCCGATGAGCGACAAGCTCGCCCAGGACCTGGTGGACGCGGCCGAGGCCTCGGACAAACTCGTCTGCGTGATCTGGGGCTCCCCGGTCGGCACCGAGGACGCCTACCGCACCACCCTCCTCGGCTCCTCCCGCGTGGCCACCTTCCGCACCTTCGGCAACTGCATCACCGCCGTCCGCGCCTACCTCGGCCACCACCGCTTCACCGCCGGCTACCGCTCCCCCTTCGAGGACGCACCGCGCACGCCCTCCCCCTCGTACCGCAAGGCGCAGGCCCTCATGCGGCCCGGCCAGCAGCTCAGCGAGCACGCGGCGAAGCAGCTCCTGCGCGCGTACGGGATACGGGTCCCCCGCGAGCAGCTGGTGACGAGCGCGGCGGCGGCCGTCCGCGCGGCCGGCCTGGTCGGCTACCCGGTGGTGATGAAGGCCTCGGGCCCGCAGCTGGGCCACAAGACGGAACTGGGCCTGGTGAAGATCGGTCTGACCTCGGCGAGCCAGATCCGCGACGCGTACCGGGAGCTGACCGACATCGCGCGCTACGAGAACGTGCCGCTCGACGGGATCCTCGTCTGCCAGATGGTGGAGCGGGGGGTGGAGATGGTCGTCGGCGTCACCCAGGACGACCTCTTCGGCCCGACGGTCACGGTGGGGCTCGGCGGGGTCCTGGTCGAGGTCCTCCACGACGCGGCGGTCCGCGTCCCGCCCTTCGGCGAGGACCAGGCCCGCGCGATGCTCACGGAACTGCGGGGACGCGCGCTGCTGGAGGGGGTACGGGGGGCGCCGCCGGCCGATGTGGACGCCCTGGTGGAGGTCGTCCTGCGGATCCAGCGGATGGCGCTGGAACTCGGCGACGAACTCTCCGAGCTGGACATCAACCCCCTGATGGTCCTCCCCCGCGGCCAGGGGGCGGTGGCCCTGGACGCCCTCGCCATCTGCCGCTGACCCGCCATGAGGCGATCTTCCGGCCTCACGGGCGTTCGAGGCGCGGGGGTCCGGGGGCCGCGCCCCCGGCAACGGCGCCGCACCTGTCCCCCGAACGGGAGTTCACCATGACCGGCATCCCCGAGGACGAAGTCCTCCACCGCGTCGACAACGGCGTCGCCTGGATCACCCTCAACCGCCCCGAGGCGATGAACGCCGTCACCTGGGCCCAACGCGAACGCGTCATCGCGCTGCTCGCCGACGCCTCCGCCGACCCCGCCGTCCGCGCCGTCGTCCTCACCGCCACCGGCAAGGGCTTCTGCGCGGGCGCGGACCTCCGCGGCGGCGCACCGGCGGGCGAGAGGGTCGCCGGCGACGTGGCCCGCATGATCCGCCTCGGCGCACAGCGCCTGATCACCGCGGTGCTGGACTGCGAGAAGCCCGTCCTCGCCGCCGTCAACGGCACGGCCGCCGGCATCGGTGCCCACCTGGCCCTCGCCTGCGACCTCGTGATCGCCGCCGAACCGGCCCGTTTCATCGAGGTGTTCGTCCGCCGCGGCCTGGTACCCGACGGCGGCGGCGCGTACCTGCTGCCCCGTCTCGTCGGCCCGCAGAAGGCCAAGGAGCTGATGTTCTTCGGCGACGCCCTCCCGGCGGCCGACGCCGAGCGCCTCGGCCTGGTCAACAAGGTGGTTCCGGCCGAGGAGCTGGAGGAGACGGCCCGCGCGTGGGCCGAGCGGCTCGCGCAGGGACCCACCCGGGCCCTCGCCCTGACCAAGCAGCTGGTCAACGCCTCCCTGGACGGTGACCGGGCGGCCGCCCTGGCCGCCGAGGCCACCGCTCAGGAGATCAACATGACCACGGCCGACGCGAACGAGGGCGTGGCGAGCTTCGTGGAGCGCCGCACGCCCAAGTACCTGGGCCGGTGAGCTACGTCTCGGGGTTCGGCTTGAGCAGCGCGAACACCGCGCCGAAGGGGTCCGCCAGCCACGCGAGCCGGCCGACGTCCGGTACGTCCGCCGCCGGCATGAGCACCGACCCGCCGCTCTTCTCCGCCTTCGCGATGGTGTCGTCCACGTCCGCCACATGGAAGTACGGCACCCAGCGCGCCTCCTCCTCGCCGCCGTCCGCGCCCTCGCCCAGTGGCGCGACCCCGCCGAAGGACGCGTCCTGCTGGTCCCCGTCGGCGGTGCTCAGGACGCGGTACGTCATGCCGGGGACGTCCATCTCGGCGTACCGCCACCCGAACAGCCCGGCGTAGAAACCGATGGCCGCGACCGGGTCCGGCACGTGGAGCTCCGCCCACACCAGGGTGTTCTCGGTGGACGCCACCTCGAACCCGGCGGTGTTCCCGGGCTGCCAGCAGGCGAACTCGGCGCCCTGCGGGTCGGTGAAGTGCGCGAGCCAGCCCTCGCCCATGACGTCCCCGGGCTCCATCCGGACCGTGCCGCCGCCGTCGCGGACGGCCGCGGCGGTGGCCTCGATGTCGGGGGTCATGAAGTGGTGCATCCAGGCGGACCTCGCCCCTTCCTCGGTGAGCGGCCCGAGCGCGGCGACGGTCTTCCCGTTCACCTGGAAGAAGCCGTAGCCGCCGGCTTCCGGCCCGGCGGAGGCGAAGTCCCAGCCGAAGACGGCTCCGTAGAAGGCGGCGGCCGCCTCCGTGTCGGGGCTGCCGAGGTCGAGCCAGTTGGGTGATCCGGTGCTGAAGTCGGTGCCGAGCATGGGGGTCCTCCCGGGTGTACGGCGGCGGTACGAGGTCGCTGCCACGATGCCGAGCCTCCACCCCCGCCCCGGCGTACCGAACCACGGAGGCGGGGGGTTTCACCCGTGTGGGTGTAAAAGCGGACGCCGACCGCCGCCGCTCCCCGCTTCAGCTCCCGACGCGCTCCAGCGCCGGCAGGAACTGGTCGTAGAAGTCCACCTTGAGCCGCAGCGAGCGCTGCTCGGCCTCCTTGAAGCAGTCGGCGGTTCCCTCGCCGTCGCCGATCAACTGCCGCAGCCGGTTGCCCAGCCGGTCGGAGTGGCTGATGGCCAGCACGTTCACGGTCTCCAGCGCGTGCTTCTTGGCATCGTGGTAGTGGTGCGGGTAGTAGAAGCGCGAGCGGTTCTCGCCGTCACGCACCAGCAGGGGCTCCATGCGCTCCCACAGCCGCCCGTACTCGACGGAGACCAGGATCTCGCCCCAGAAGCGCAGGACCGTCAACAGCCTGAGGTCGGAGCGGTCGTGGTCGCCCGCTTCGGCGATCAGGGCGAAGGTGTCCTCGACGGCCCGCTTCGTCGCCGCCGTCGGCCGCGAACGGACGAGGGCCGTCCGGGAGATCCCGAGCTGGAGCATGTCGTCCGTCATGTCCTCGCGGTGCGACTTCGTGTCCCCGCGTTCGTCCGGGTACTCCTCGCGCAGGATCATCCGGGCGGTCCGCAACCCCTCGGCGTCCTGCAGGAGGTCGATCGCCAGGTCGTAGGCCGGGGTGAAGGCGAGCGACAGGAAGCGCCGCTGGAGCAGGATCTCGGCGAACGCCTCCTCCGGCAGCCGCTCGATGTTCGCGAGCACCGGATGCCGCCTGTACTGCTCGATCAGTTCGTCCTCGAACCTGTCCAGTTCCCACACGGTCGTAGCCCTTCTCCCGGATCGCTAGATGACGTCGATCGATCTCGCCGGGTCACGCAGATCCACTTCGCTCCCGATGTCCCACAAGGTGTCCAGCTCTTTCTGAACCTGCCGGCCCATCACGGAGTCGCACCCGTCTATCTCGATCTGCGTGGACTCGATGGCGAGCTGCCCGTGCAGGAAGGAGCTGACCAGGTAGTGCTCGTCGGCCTTGTACACGGCGATCGACGGCAGGGAGTTGTAGACCTGCACCTTGAGCTTGTTCCGGAGTTCCCCGGGAAGGCGGTCGTGGACCCTGCGGAGGATGCCGAGGCTCGCGTTCACCGACACGGAGCTGCTCGTGTTGCGCAACGCCCGGTCGCGCAGGTCCACCACGGCGGACTTCGGGTGCACCAGCAGGATGCGCACCTCGACGTTCCACTCGGTGATGGCCTTCTCCAGCGATTCCTCGAGGCCGTCGAGGTTGGGTATCCACGTCTGCAGGATGGCCACCTCGCGCCGGGCACCGCCCACGAGCCGTTTGAACTCCACGGTGGGGAATTCCGGGTGGACCCTCGTCACGCCGAGGTAGTGCTGGCGCCGGAGCTCTCCCGTGAGGCCGTCCAGGGTGAGGCCGGAGATCTGCGTGCTGATGCTGTCGAGCACCTTGAGGCGGTCGAACTCCATCAGGAGGAAGAGGGTCACCGTGCTCAGGATGAGCAGCGTGATCTTCGGAAGCGTGCCTCCGGGGGCCATTCTGTCGAGCCACCCGAGGACATCGGCGAGGAGGACCCCGATGCCCGCCACGGCCATCGCGCCCAGTGAGATCCGCTCGGCCCGGTAGCGAAAACCGTTGCCCATGACCACCCCAGCCCCCGACGTCTTTGTCGTTGGCGATGACCATACACACGGGAGTTTCCGACCCGGCCACCGCCCCATGTCGCCTTGCTCACAAGGGAGTTCAGGCCAATGGCCGGATTGCGGAGGGCCGCTGGAGTCCGGCTCGAAGGTGCGAGGTCAGCGCGATCCGTCAACGCGGCCCGCCCCCACCTCTTCCTATCTGACGAGCCGTCAGCTTCAATCATCGGTGTGATGGGACATGCAGGGATGGCGGCCACCGTCGTCCGATACCTCAGGTCAGTCGGCGCCCCCACCTCCACCGCGACGGAGCGGGAACCCGAGCCCGTCGACGCCCTGCCGCGCCCCGATCTGCGGGCCGTCGGCGAGGACGAGCGCGCGCCGGTCAGCCCCGCCGAGTTCCGGGCCGTGCTCGGGAACTTCGCCAGCGGAGTCACCGTGATCACCGCGCCTCCCGGCGAGGACGAGGACGGGCCGGCCGGCTTCGCCTGCCAGTCCTTCGCCTCGCTGTCCCTCGACCCTCCCCTGGTCACCTTCATGGTGGCCCGTACGTCGACCACCTGGCCGCGGATCGCCCGCGCCGGGGTGTTCTGCGTCAACATCCTCGGAGCCGAGCAGGGCGAACTGTGCCGGTCCTTCGCCGTCAGCGGCGCGGACAAGTTCGCCGGGGTGAGCCACACTCCCGCCCCCGTCACCGGATCGCCGCAGCTCGACGCCGTGCCCGCATGGATCGACTGCCGCATCCAGGCCGTGCACACCGGCGGGGATCACCTCATCGTCGTGGGCCGGGTCGTGGCCATGGGCGCGGCCGGCGAGGGCGAACCGCTCCTCTTCCACAAGGGCCGCTTCGGCCGCTTCAGCGACTGACCCGCCTCCGGCGACGCCCCGGCCGCCGGGACCGCCCGGCCTTCGGCCGGGCGAGCCGGTCCCGGGTGTACGCGCAGGCGAGGCCCCGGCCCGACGAGCACGTGATCACATCGGAGGACGGCTGGAGGCGGCCGGGGGGATCCCCCCGGCCGCCCGTCAGCGGTGCCCCCGGTCAGAAGGTGAGCACCCCGCGCGCCACCCGCCCGTGGTGGGCGTCGTCGACGGCCTTGGCGAAGTCCTCCACCGGGTAGACCTCCGTCACCAGTTCGTCCAGCAGCAGCCTGCCCTGCCGGTAGAGCTCGGCGTACAGCGCGATGTCGCGCTGTGGGCGCGCGGACCCGTACCGGCAGCCCATGATCGTCTTGTCCAGGTACATGGAGGAGACGAGGAAGGACGCCTCCGCGGTGAATCCGGGCACGCCGAGGAGGACCGCCTGACCGTGCCGGTCGAGGAGGTCCACGGCCTGGCGGATCAGCTTGACGTTGCCCACGCACTCGAAGGCGTGGTCGGCGCCGGTCGGCAGGACCTCGCGCACCGCCGCCGAGGAGTCGTCCGCCGCGGAGGCGTCGATGAAGTGCGTGGCCCCGAACTGCCGGGCCACCGCCTCCTTCGCCGGGTTCGCGTCCACCGCGACGATCGTCGTGGCCCCCGCTATCCGGGCCCCTTGGAGCACGTTCAGCCCGATGCCGCCGGTGCCGATGACGACCACCGACTCGCCGCGGTCGACGCGGGCCCGGTTCAGCACCGCGCCCACTCCCGTGAGGACCCCGCAGCCGATGAGCGCGGCCGAGGTCAGCGGGATGTCGGCCGGGATCTTCACGGCCTGGACCGCCTTGACGATCGTGCGCTCCGCGAAGGCGGAGTTGGAGGCGAACTGGAACAGCGGCTTCCCACCCCGCGAGAACGGCTGCCCGGGCATCCCGATCGCCTTGCGGCACATCGTCGGCCGCCCCCGGTCGCAGTCCGCGCACGCCCCGCAGTTGGCGAGGGTGGACAGCGACACGTGATCGCCCGGCGCCACGTGCGCGACACCCGGGCCCACGGCCTCCACGGTCCCCGCGCCCTCGTGCCCCAGCACCACCGGCGGCGGGAACGGAATCGTCCCGTCGATGACCGACAGGTCGCTGTGGCACAGCCCGGCCGCGCCGATCGCGACGAGCACCTCCCCCGGCCCCGGGTCGCGGATCTCCAGGTCGTCGACCACCTGGGCCTGCTTGCCGTCGAATACGACGCCTCTCACCTGGACTCCTTAGGCAGGCCGAGCACGCGCTCGGCGATGATGTTCCGCTGGATCTCGTCCGAGCCGCCGTAGATGGTGTCGGCACGGGTGAACAGGAAGAGCCGCTGTTCCTCGTCGAGTCCGAGTTCGTAAGGGAGCCCGGGCGCCCAGGCCGCCGGACCGGCGGTGGCCGCCGCGCCGCGCACCTCCACCGCCAGCTCCCCGAGCCGCCGGTGCCACCCGCCCCACAGCAGTTTGGCCACGCTGGGCGCGCCCGCGTCGTCGGCGGCACCGCCGAGCGTGCGGAGCGCGTTCCACCGCATGGTGCGCAGCTCGGCCCACTGCCGCACGAGCCGGTCCCGCAGGACGGGATCCCCCGTGCCCGGAGCCGCCCGCGCCGCGTACGCCGCCAGCACCCGCTCCAGTTCCGCCGCGAAGCCGATCTGCTGCACCAGCGTCGAGACCCCGCGTTCCAGGGCGAGCAGCCCCATGGCCACGGTCCAGCCGTCGCCCTCCGCGCCGACGACCTCCGCCGCCACCGCCCCGTCGAAGAACACCTCGTTGAACTCGGAGGTCCCGGACATCTGCCGGATCGGCCGGACCTCGACGCGCCCCGGCTGCTCCATCCGTACGAGCAGGAACGACAGCCCCCGGTGGCGCCGCGACCCGGGCCCGGTGCGGGCCAGGACGAAGCACCAGTCGGCGTCCCGGGCCAGCGAGGTCCAGATCTTCTGGCCGGTGACCCGGTACAGCCCGTCGGCCGGATCCCGTACCGCGGCCGTACGGATCCCCGCGAGGTCGGAGCCGGCCCCCGGCTCGCTGTAGCCCTGGCACCACAGCTCCTCGCCGCGCGCGATCCCGGGCAGGAAGCGGTCCCGCTGCTCCTGGCTGCCGTACGCGATCAGCGTGGGCGCGAGGAGGTTCTCCCCGATGTGGCCGACCCGGCCGGGCGCGCGCAGCGCCGCGTACTCCTCGGCCCACACCACCTGGCCGGTCAGCGAGAGCCGCCGCTGCCCGTACGCCCCGGCCGGGGCCTCCCAGCCCTGCCCGATCCAGCCGCCGCGGCCCAGTTCGCGCTCCCACGCGCGCCGGGCCTCGACCCCCTCGTGTTCGCTGCCCGGCCCGCCGAGGCCGACGACCTGCGCGTACGGGCCCACGAGGTGCTCCGTCAGCCACGCCCGGGCGTGCCCGCGCAGCTCCTCGTCCTCGGCCCCGAAGCTGAAGTCCATCCTGCTCAGGCCCCCTATGCGTTGGGACGGTCCTTGGCGGCCGCCGCCTTGGCCATGGCCTCCAGCTGGGCCAGCATCGGCATCGGGTCGGTGCCCACCGTCCCGGGCAGGAAGTCGGCGATCTTCTCCGGGGTCCAGGAGCCCTCGGCGTACCCGGCGCGCAGCTCGCGCGGCTGCGCCCAGACGGCGATCTTCGGGCCGGCGATCGTGTAGACCTGCCCGGTGATGTCCTCGGCCCTGGCGCGGTCGCTGAGCAGGTAGGTGACCAGCGCGGCCACGTCCTCCGGCTCGCCGATCTCCTTGAGCTCCATGGGAACGTTCGCCGACATGCGGGTACGGGCCACGGGTGCGACGGCGTTGGCCGTGACCCCGTACTTGGCGAGGCCAAGCGCCGCGGACCGGACGAGGGAGATGATCCCGCCCTTGGCCGCGCTGTAGTTGGCCTGCGCCACGGATCCCTGGTGGTTGCCGCTGGTGAAGCCGATCAGCGTGCCCGAGCCCTGCCTGCGCATGACGGCGGAGGCCGCGCGGAAGACGGTGAAGGTGCCCTTGAGGTGGGTGGCGACCACCGGGTCCCACTCCTCCTCGGACATGTTGAACAGCATCCGCTCGCGCAGGATGCCGGCCACGCACACGACGCCGTCGATGCGGCCGAACTCGGTGAGCGCGCTGTCCACGATGCGCTGGCCGCCCGCCATGGTGGAGATGTCGTCGGTGACGGCGACGGCCTGGCCGCCGGCGGCCTGGATCTCCTTCACCACGCCGTCGGCGATCTCGCTGGTCGGTTCGCCGCCCTCGATCCCGACGCCGTAGTCGTTGACGACGACCTTGGCGCCCTCGGCGGCCGCGGCGAGTGCCACGGCCCGCCCGATGCCCCGGCCGGCGCCGGTGACGGCGACGACCTTGCCTGCCAAGAAGTTCCCCACGTCCGGCCCCTTCCCGCGTTTTCTGACGGACCGTTAGATTCTATGGGCAGTCAGATGCACCTGCACAAGCCCTCGTTGCCGTATCCACGCAAGGAGCTGTCGACGCCCATGACCCTGCCCGCCGCCTTCCACGACATCGCCAAGCGCGTCAACAACTGGGGACGATGGGGCGCCGACGACGAGATCGGCACCCTGAACCTGATCACGGACGAGGTCGTCCGGGCCGCCGCGGCGGAGATCCGCAGCGGCCGCCGCATCCCCCTCGCCCTCCCCCTCAAGGAGGACGGGGTGCAGGTCGGCATGATCCCGGGCCGGATCAACCCGCTGCACACGATGGTGCAGATCAACCAGGAGATCTTCGGCCCGGGCACGGTGGCGTGCAGCGACGACGCCGTGAGCATGGGCCTCCAGGCGGGCACCCACTGGGACGCCCTCACCCACGTCTCGCACTCGGGCAAGATCTACAACGGCCGCCCGGCCGGCACCATCACGGCGCACGGCCGGGCCGAGTACAGCGGCATCGACAAGGCCGGACCCATCGTCTCGCGCGGAGTCCTCCTGGACGTGGCCCGCGCCAAGGGCCTGGACCGACTGGAGGGGGGCCACGCGGTGAGCCCGGAAGACCTGGCGGAGGCCGAGGAGTTCGGCGGGGTCACGGTCCGCCCGGGCGACGTCGTGCTGGTCCGCACCGGCCAGATCCAGGTGTACCTGGCGGGCGACAAGCACGGCTACGGCTTCCCGTCGCCCGGCCTCTCGGTCCGCACCCCGGAGTGGTTCCACGCCCGCGACGTGGCGGCCGTCGCGAACGACACCCTCACCTTCGAGATCTTCCCCCCGGAGATCGACGACCTGTGGCTGCCGGTCCACGCCCTCGACCTGGTCGAGATGGGCATGCACCAGGGCCAGAACTGGGATCTCGAAAAGTTGTCCACAGCCTGTGCAGAAGAGAACCGGTACTCCTTCTTCCTCTCCGCGATGCCGGAGCCCTTCGTCGGCGGGACGGGCACCCCGGTGGCCCCGGTGGCCGTCCTCTGAGCCCGGCGCCGCGGACGGAACCGGGCCGGACGACCCCGGCCGCGCGCCAGCCGTGCGCAGTGGAACCATGAGGTGGACATGACGCGTCCCCGTACGCGCGTCACCCCCCGTCCCCACCCCTTTCCCTGCAGGAGAAGCCCGCATGGCCAACCCGTACCAGGTACCGCAGCCGCCACCCGCCCCCAGGCGCCGCTCGGGCGGCAACGTCGTCGCCGTCATCGTCCTCGCCGTGATCATCGTCGGCGGCTACTTCGCCTTGCAGCAGGTCCGCAAGGACGACGGCAAGCCGTCCGCGTCCACCTCGGCGTCCCCCTCCGCCAAGCCCACCGCCAAGGACCCCGGTTCCCCCGAGTCCTCCTCCGACACCTCCAGCGCGTGGAAGGTCGGCGACTGCGGCGGCCCCGACCCGGCCAAGGCCCCCGACGGGTACAAGCGGGCGGGCTGCTCCGACTCCGGGGCCACCTTCAAGGCCATCGACATCAAGGAGGCCAGCATCCTCCCCGGCGCGGTCCAGTGCCCGCCCGGCACGGACCTGATGATCGACGTGAGCATCTCCTACGGCGGCAAGTCGAGCGGCATCCCCACCAACACCGTCTGCGGCCGCAACCTGTCGAACGACCACCCCGGCGACGCGGGCGCCGGCGGCGGCCAGCTGGTGAAGGGCGACTGCGTGACCTCCCAGGCCAAGGAGGTCGCCTGCGGCAGCTCGGGCGCCCAGAAGGTCCTCGGCCTCGTCAAGACGAAGTCCGAGTGCCCCTCCGGCACCACGGACCCCATCGAGCTGACCATGGCGATCGGCCGCCCGTTCGACGTGATCTGCACCGACGGCTGACCCGTCACGCCCGCCGCCCCCGCGCGACGCCGCCCACCGACCGGCGAACCGCGGGGGCTGCCGGGCAGGCGCACGAGCAGGGGCATCCGGGAACAAGTGATGGCCGAGACCTTCAGGTACCGATTCATGAGCGGCGGCGCGGGGCTCGCCGCCGACATCAGCGCGACGGCGTACGAGGTGGAGTCCCCTCCTCCGCAGGCCCTGCGTGCCTACGGGTGCGTCCACCTTTCCCTGCCGCCGGGCGGGCTGTACTGGAAGGACGCCGCCTGGCTCGCCTTCGGGATGTCGCTGCACACGCACGAGCTGGTCGCGCGAGCGGCTGGCCGCGGTCACCTGGTCCTGGAGGTCGCCTCCCTCGCGTACCCGGTCGCCGACTACCGGTCCGAGGTCGCCGCGCTCGCGCTCGACGGCTGGATCCACCAGCACCTCCGGCTCCCTCCGTGCGGGAGTGCGGTCCGCCACGACCGGTCCAGCCGGCGGTTCACCTTCGACTGGGCCGGGGTCGACACGCCGTTCGCGGACGATCTGCCGCCGCTGCCGGAAGGCGATCTGCCGCCGCTGCCGAAACCGGAGTGATGCGGGTGGCGGCGGCGCGCATGCACGCCCCGAGCGCGGCACGGCAGCCGCCACCCCGCGACCCGCACTCGTCAAGGCGTGTCCTTGGCGTCCCCTCGCGTCGAATCGCTCCACACCAGGGTGATCAAGATGTGACGGAACGTCAACACCTCGTTAGAGGTACACGCGCGGTTCCCGCCTGGAGGTGTGAATTTCCGACGGCCCATCGGAGGCGCAGTCCGAGGCCGCCTTCTCCGCGCGGTCGATCTCGCACCAGATGCGTTTGCCCGCGCCCTCGCGCTGCCAGCCCCAGCGGTCCGCCAGGCCGTCCACCAGCTCCAGGCCGCGCCCGCCGGTGTCGTCCCCGGCCGCCTGCCGGCGGGCCGGTGCCCGGTCGCTCGCGTCGGCCACCTCGACCCGCACCCCGGGTCCCCCGAACAGCATCCGCAGCACCGCCGGACAACCCGTGTGCACGACCGCGTTGGTGACCAGCTCGGAGATCAGCAGGATCAGCGTCTCGGCGAGCGGCTCGTCATCCCCTATGCCCGACCCGGCCAACCGGGACCGGGCCCATCGGCGGGCCCGGCCGACCTCGGCCGGGTCCGCGCCTACCTCCAGCTGCACCTGAAGCACCTGCACCGCTCACACCATCCGAACCGGCGGACACTTCGCCTCGCGACAGGATGGAATCACCCACTGTGATCCCCTTGCGGAGCAGCATGGTTGACGTACAGTCACCACAACAAGCGCTTCGGGCATATTCCCGCGCGAAGGAGTGGGCGTGGTGCATACTGTGCGACGCTCGCGCCGCTCAACCGCTCGCATCTGTGGGAGCGTACCGGAGCAGGCCCCCGACTCCGGTCCGTAACGAGGAGGGCGAAGGACACAAACCGATATCAACTCTCTGTAATCGGACATGCGTCCCGTGCCGTTCCGCCCGTGCCCCGCACCGTCCGCCGCCGGCTACACCGCCGAGTCCAGCAGCTCCGCCGCCAGGAGCTCCTCCGCCTCCCCCGCCGTCCGCCACTGCCCGGCCCGCACCCACGCCCGCTTCAGGTGCAGGTGCACGTCCGCCTCCCACGTGAAGCCCATCCCGCCGTGCACCTGCAGGCAGTCCCGGGCGCCGCGCACCGCCGCCTCGTCCGCCAGCAGCTTGGCCGCGGCGGCCTCCCCGGCGTCTCCCGTCACCGCCGCCGCGTAGACCGCCGTACGGGCCACCTCCGCCCGCACCAGCATCTGCGCGCACAGGTGCTTGACCGCCTGGAACGCCCCGATCGGCTGCCCGAACTGCTCGCGCTCGCCCGCGTACCGGACCGCCAGCTCCACCGTCCGCAGCGCGGAACCGACCTGCAGCGCCGCCGTCAGCAGTGCTCCCGCAGAGCGGTACTCCGACACGTCCCAGGGCGCCGACGCCACCCGGTGCAGCGGCGTCAGCGGGTCCACCGGGCGGACCGGCGAGCCGGCGGGCACGCCCGGCGCCCCCAGCACCGCGTCCGCCTCCTCCAGGTACGCGACCAGGCCGCCCTCCAGGTCGAAGGCGGTCACCACCGCCGTGCCCGCCGCCGCCCCCGGGACCACCCCGGCGGCCAGGTGCGTGGCCACCAGCGGCCCCGGCAGCAGCGCCCGCCCGGCCTCCTCGAAGACGAGCACCGCCTCCGGCAGACCGAGGCCGACGCCGCCGGCCGACTCGGGCAGCCGCAGGGCGAAGAAGCCCGCCTCGCCCAGCTCCCGCCACAGCCCCCGGTCCACGGCGACGCCCGTGTCCACCGAGGCGCGCAGCGCCTCGCGCCCGTACCGGCCCGCGAGCAGCTCCCGTACGCCCGCCCGCAGGTCCCGCTGTTCCTCGGTCGGCTGGAAGTGCACGCCCCTCACCGGCCCTTCGGGAGGCCGAGGATCCGCTCGGCGACGATGTTCTGCTGGATCTGCGAGGTGCCCGCCGCGATCGTGTACGAGAGCGAGGAGAGCCGGTCCAGGGTCCATTCCTCCTCCAGGGACAGGGAGGCGGCGCCCAGCACCTCCGCCGCCACGTCGTACAGCTCCTGCCGCGCCTGCGAGTAGGCGAGCTTGAAGACCGAGCCGCCGGTGCCGGGGACCCCGCCGGAGCCCTCCGACTCGCTGACGTTCCACTGGGTGAGCCGCCACAGCGCGCCGAACTCCCCGTACAGCCGCCCCAGCCTGCGCCGCAGCACCGGGTCGTCCCAGCGGCCGTTCGCCTTCGCCGTACGGGCCAGCTCGCCCAGGGTCCGGCGGCAGGCGACGACCTCGCCGACGAAGGCGGTGCCCCGCTCGAAGGAGAGGGTGACCATGGTGACGCGCCAGCCGTCGTTCTCGGCCCCGACCCGGTTCGCGGCGGGGACCCGCACCTCGTCGAGGAACACCTCCGCGAACTCCGTCGACCCGGCGAGCGTGCGCAGCGGCCGCACGGTGACCCCCGGCGCGTCCATCGGCATGGCCAGCCAGGAGATCCCCCGGTGCCTGGGGGCCTGCGGATCGGTCCGCACCAGCAGCTCGCACCAGTCGGCGACCTCCGCGTGCGAGGTCCAGATCTTCGACCCGGTGACCACGTAGTCGTCGCCGTCGCGGACCGCCCGCGTGCGCAGGGAGGCCAGGTCCGAGCCCGCGTCCGGCTCGCTGAAGCCCTGGCACCACACCTCGTCGCCACGCAGTACGGGCGGCAGCCAGCGCCCCCGCTGCTCGGCCGTGCCTTCGGCGGCGATGGTCGGGCCGGCGTGCAGCAGCCCGACGAAGTTCGCGCCGACGTACGGGGCCCCGGCGCGCTCCGTCTCCTCCAGGAAGATCAGGTGCTGGGTCGGGGTGGCCCCGCGCCCGCCGGCGTCCACCGGCCAGTGCAGGCCCGCGTAGCCGGCCTCGTACAGCCTGCGCTGCCAGCCGAGGTCGTACGCGCGCCGGCCGGGCCAGTCGTCCGGGGACGGTTTGGCGGGCAGCTCGGGCAGCGCCTTGCCGAGCCAGCTGCGCAGCCGCGCCCGGAACTCCCGCTCCTCCTCGGTGTAGGTCAGGTCCATCAGCGGCTCTTGCCGAGGTCCAGGTCCAGGTCCAGGCCGAGCATGCGGATGGCGTTGCCGCGCATCAGCTTGTAGGTCGTCTCCTCGTCGAGGCCCTTCACGTGGTCGAGGGCGACCTCCTTGGTGTGCGGGAAGGTCGAGTCCACGTGCGGATAGTCCGTCTCGAAGGTGGCGTTGTCGCGCCCGACGACGTCGATCGAGGCGATGCCGTGCTTGTCGCGGAAGAAGCAGCAGAAGATCTGCCGGTAGTAGTACGTGGACGGCGGCTCGGGGATCAGGTCGCGGACCCCGCCCCAGGCCCGGTGCTCCTCCCAGACGTCGTCGGCGCGCTCCAGGGCGTACGGGATCCAGCCCATCTGGCCCTCGCTGTAGGCGAGCTTGAGCGTCGGGAACTTGACGAGGACCCCGCTGAAGAGGAAGTCCATCATCGAGGCCATCGCGTTGTTGAAGCTGAGCGAGGCCTGCACGGCGGGCGGCGCGTCGGGGGAGGCTGCGGGCATCTGGGAGCTGGACCCGATGTGCATGTTGACCACCGTGCCGGTCTCCTGGCAGACGGCGAAGAAGGGGTCCCAGTAGCCGGAGTGGATGGACGGCAGGCCCAGGTGGGTGGGGATCTCGGAGAAGGTCACGGCGCGCACCCCGCGGGCGGCGTTGCGCCGGATCTCGGCGACCGCCAGGTCGATGTCCCAGAGCGGGATGATGCACAGCGGGATCAGCCGGCCGCCGCTGTCGCCGCACCACTCCTCGACCATCCAGTCGTTGTAGGCGCGCACGCAGGCGAGGGCCACCTCCTTGTCGCGGGCCTCCGCGAAGGTCTGTCCGCAGAAGCGCGGGAAGGTGGGGAAGCACAGCGAGGCCTCGACGTGGTTGAGGTCCATGTCGGCGAGGCGCGCCTTCGGGTCCCAGCAGCCGCGGCGCATCTCCTGCCGTGTGATGCCCTCCAGCGTCATGTCGTCGCGGTCGAAGCCGACGGCGGCGATGTTGCGCTTGTACGGGAACTTCAGGTCCTCGTAGATCCACCAGTCGGTCGGCGGGCCGTCCGGGTCCATGGTGATCACGTACTTGCCGCCCGTGTACGCCAGCTCGCCGATGCCCGCGGTGAGCGCCTTGGGCCCGCGGTCGCGGTACTTGGCGGGCAGCCAGACGTCGAAGAGGTGCGCGGGTTCGATCACGTGGTCGTCGACGCTGATGATCCGAGGCAGTTCCATGGGCTCCCCAATCCGATGCCAATCTGATGGATCGTCAGAAACAAGCTAGCTCCGCCACCCCTGGACCGACAAGCGCCGGAGCCCTACGCTCTGCGCTTGATCTGACTATCCGTCAGCTATGGGGAGGTCTGGGATGACGGACACCGCGATCGCGGCAGAACTGAGCGGCTCCCGCACCCTGTGGGAACTCGTCACCCGCCGGGCCGCACTGACCCCCGACGCCACCGTCCTGATCGAAGCCGCCGAGGACCCGGCGCAGGACCGCAGGCTGACCTTCGGGGAACTGCGCGACCGCGCCGAGCGCGTCGCCGCCGGCCTGTACGGCATGGGCGTCCGCCCCGGCACGGTCGTCGCGTGGCAGCTCCCCACCCGCATCGAGACCGTACTGCTCTCCGTGGCCCTCGCCCGGCTCGGCGCCGTCCAGACCCCGGTCATCCCGTTCTACCGGGACCGCGAGGTCGGCTTCGCGCTCCGCGAGTCCAAGGCCGAGTTCTTCGCCGTCCCCGGGATCTGGCGCGGCTTCGACCACCCCGCGATGGCCCGGCGGCTCGGCGCGCGCGGCGTCTTCGAGGCCTACGACGACCTCCCGGACGGCGACCCCTGCGCACTCCCGTCACCGCCCGCCTCCGGCACGGACGTCCGGTGGATCTACTGGACCTCCGGCACCACCTCCGACCCCAAGGGCGTCCTGCACACCGACCGCTCCCTGATCGCGGGCGGCTCCTGTCTCGCGCACGCCCTGCACCTGACCCCGGACGACGTCGGCTCGATGGCCTTCCCCTTCGCGCACATAGCGGGCCCCGACTACACCGTGATGCTGCTGCTCTACGGCTTCCCCGCGGTCCTCTTCGAGAAGTTCGCGATGCCGGACGCGCTGGACGGCTACCGCCGCCACGGGGTCACGGTGGCCGGCGGATCGACCGCCTTCTACTCCATGTTCCTGACGGAACAGCGCAAGGACCCCTCGGCCCCGCTCATCCCCACCCTCCGCCTCCTCGCGGGCGGCGGCGCCCCGAAGCCGCCGGAGATCTACCACGCCGTGGTCCGCGAAATGGGCTGCCAGCTGACCCACGGCTACGGCATGACCGAGGTCCCGATGATCACCATGGGCGCCCCGGACGACACCCCCGACCACCTGGCGACCACCGAGGGCCGCCCCCCGGCGGGCATGTCCATCCGCATCACCACCCCGGACGGCACCCCCCTCCCCCCGAACACGGACGGCGAGGTCCGGCTCCGGGGCGAGGCCGTCTGCCAGGGCTACCTGAACCGGGACCAGTCGGCGGAGGTCTTCGACGCCGACGGCTACCTGATCACGGGCGACCTCGGGCACCTGACCCAGGACGGCTACCTGGTCCTCACCGGCCGCAGCAAGGACGTCATCATCCGCAAGGGCGAGAACATCTCGGCGAAGGAGATCGAGGACCTGCTCCATCTCCTCCCGGGCGTCGCCGACGTAGCGGTCATCGGCCTCCCCGACCCGGCCCGCGGCGAACGCGTCTGCGCGGTGGTCGAACAGACCCCGGGCGCCGCCCCCCTGACCCTGACCCGGCTGACGGCCCACCTCCGCGCGGAAGGCCTGGCCACGCACAAGCTCCCCGAACAACTGGAGCTGTTGGACTCCCTCCCGCGCAACGAGGCCCTGCGCAAGATCCTCAAATACAAACTCCGCGAGCGGTACTCCTGACGCCGCCTACCGGGTCGCCGGGCCGGCCGGGTCGGACGAGGCGGACGAGGCCGACGAGGCGGGCCGCCCGCCGCCGAACACCTCGTCGACGAGGCTCTGCGTCGCCTTCTGGAAGGCCGCCGCCAGGGACAGTGCGGCGTCGTCGACGTAGTTCAGCGCGGCGGTCAGGGTCTTGCTGCCGTCGGGCGTGCTGTACATCAGCGCCCCGTGGCCCGCCGCGCCCCCGTTGTGGGTGATGACGGTACCGCCGTTCCCGCCCAGTTCCTGGACGAACAGCCCCAGGCCGTAGCCGACCTCGGGATGCGGCGTGCACATCTCGGCCAGCAGCGGAGCCGGCAGGAGCCTGCCGCCCATCAGCGCGGAGATGAAGGTGTGCAGGTCCCGCGTGGTCGAGATCATGTCTCCGCCGGTGGAGATCCAGGAGGGGTTGTGGCGGGTGACGTCGACCGTCTCCGGACGGCCGGCGTCCTCGTAGCGGTAGTAGGCGTGGGCGTACGGCTCGGGGATCTCCGCGCCGGCGTCCGGCACCACGGTGTCCGACAGCCCGAGCGGCCCCAGGACCAGCCGCTGCATCTCCTCGGCGAGCGAGCGGCCGGTGACCTTCTCGACCAGCAGCCTGGCCAGCACGTAGTTGGTGTTGGAGTAGCTCCAGCCCGTCCCCGGCTCGAACCGCGCCGGCTTCGACAGCGACAGCCGTACCAGTTCCTCGGGCCGGTAGGTTGTGAACCGGCCCTCCACCCACTCCCGGCCGGCGGTCGTGGCGGGGATCCCCGGCGCGAACGTCCCGTCGTCGTAGTACTCACCGGTGTGGTTGAAGACCCCGCTGGTGTGCTGCAGCAGCATCCGCGCCGTGATCCGCCGGTCCAGCCCGAACTCGGGGAGCCGGTCGGCGACCGGCTCGTCCAGCCGGATCGCGCCCTCCTCCACCAGCCGCAGCACCACGGTCGCGGTGAAGGTCTTGGTGTTGCTGCCTATCCGGACGTGCCCGTCCGTCGGCGGCCCGGCGCTCCGGCCCAGCTCGCGCACCCCGGCGCTGCCGACCCACTCGCCCCGCTCGTCGTGCACGCGCAGCGTCACTCCGGTGAAACCGGCCTCGACCATCTCCTCGATGGCCTTCTGCAGCTCAGGGCGGTCCGGTTCGGTGTGAATGACGGACATGGTGGTGTGCTCCTTTGAACCGTTGTGGAAGTCAGCCGAAGGGGACGGGACGGCCGTGCCTGACGGCCGCTCCCTCAGATGCTGCGGGCGGTGATGTCGCCGTAGCCGGTGGTGGCGTGGAGGGTGAGGGCGGCGTTGGCGCCGTCGCTGTTCTTCAGGGAGTTGTGGATG
>NZ_JARAYQ010000102.1:0-28010 GCF_033794505.1 Streptomyces sp. MB09-01
CCCCCGACCGCGTCCTGCCCCTCACCTCCCCGTCGGTCACCACCCCGCGCAACACCGAGCGGCTCCTCGCCGAGGTGTACGCCACCGGCTCCGGCGGCGGCTGCGAGGAGTACTGGTACATGACCACCCCCGACGCGGCCCCGTACTCCTGCAAAGCCGCCGACGGCCCCCACCGCGAGGTCCGCGTCTCCGTCGACGGGCAGCTCGCGGGCATCGCCGCGCCCTTCCCCACGGTCTGGACCGGCGGCTGGTCCAACCCCTTCCTCTGGTACGTCACCCCCGGCCCGCGCGCCTTCGACGTACAGCCGATCCGCTACGACCTGACCCCCTACGCCGCCCTCCTCAACGACGGCCGGCCGCACCGGATCGAGGTGACCGTCGCCGGGGTGCCGGCCGGCCAGAGCGGCTGGAGCACCCCCACCAACCTGCTGCTGTGGCAGGACGAGGCCCGGCAGGTCGTCACCGGGGCCCTGACCCGGCACGAGCAGAGCGCCCCGGAGGGCCACTCCCGCTGGACGCCCGCCTCGCCCGGCGGACAGCACCGCCTGGACACCGAGGGAGGCCACCGGCTGACCGTCGCAGGGCACCTGAACACCTCCCACGGCCGGGTGGCCACCACCGTCACCCGCACCGTGCGGGGAACTTCCGTCCACCGTTGGACCGACGGCGAGAACCTCGACGCGCTCGACGCCACCTGGACCGACGAGGAGAGCGTCACGCACGGGCCGACCACCACACGGACCGCCCGCACCTACACGATGGACGGCGAGACCACCCTCGGCGCCGGTGACCGGCTGCGTACCGTCCTCTCCCTCGGCGACCGCGCGGACACCGTCACCCTGCGCGGTGGCCGGCCGGTGGACTCCTCCCGGCTCGACGACCGGTACACGGGTGACGCCACCTACACGGCGAACGTCCCGCGCGACCAGCGGCACGCGGTCGCGACCACCTCCGCCCGCTACCGGCAGTACGGGGCGCCGGCGGCTGGCGGGTGCTACGACCGCACGGTGGACACCGTCCAGGGAACGGTCACGGTGGACCGCCGACGCTGCTGACGGTGGCGGCGCCTACGATGATCCGCCATGGACACGAGTGAGGCCGGCAGACAGCTGATCGACGGGCGCTTCGAACTGGTAGCGCCCCTGGGCAGCGGCGGCATGGGTACTGTTTGGCGGGCGCGCGACATCGCCCTGCACCGAGAGGTCGCGCTCAAGGAGGTGCGTCCGCCGGACCCGGCGACCGCCGCCGCCCAGCCCGGCCTCGCGGACCAGCTGCGCGAACGCGCCGTCCGCGAGGCCCGTGCCCTCGCCCGCCTCGCCCACCCCCACGTCGTGACGATCCACCACATCGTCGAACCGGCGGAAGGCGCCGACGGGCACCCGTGGATCGTCATGGAGATGGTCAGGGGCGGTTCCCTGTACGACCGCCTGGAGTCCGGGCCGATGCCGCCCGCGGAAGCGGTGCGGCTCGGCCTCGACGTCCTGTCCGCGCTGCGCGCCGCGCACGCGGAGGGCATCCTCCACCGTGACGTGAAGCCGGCCAACGTCCTGCTGCGCCCCGACGGGTCGGCCGTCCTGACCGACTTCGGCATCGCCGCGCTGCACGACTCCACCGGGCTCACCGCGACCGGAGTGCTGATCGGCTCACCGGAGTACATCGCACCCGAGCGGGTCCGCGGGGAGGAGGGGCTGGCCGCCTCGGACCTGTGGTCGCTCGGCATGCTCCTGTACGTGGCTGCCGAGGGGGCCAATCCGCTGCGCCGGGCCACCAGCCTGGCCACGGTCGTCGCCGTGCTCGACGAGCCGATCCCCGCGCCGGTGCGCTCCGGCCCGCTGGGACCCGTACTGGAGCGGCTGCTCGTGCGGGACCCGGCCGCGCGGCCCGACGGCGAGCAGCTGGAACGACTGCTCCGGGACGCGAGCGCTGCTCTCGGTACCGGCGCCGGCCCCACGCCAGCCGTCCCGCCGTCCGTCGCCTCCCCGGTCGCGCCGGGCCCGTACGGGCAGTTCGGTCCGTACGCGCCGGCCGGCACGCCGCACACCCCGCCGCCGCACACCCCGCCGCCGTACGGCTCCGGTGGCTCCCCGTACGGGGCGGCCACGACGCCCGTTCCGGTGGCGTCCGCCCCGCGCAGGCGCCCGGCCCTGATCGGCGCCGCGATCACCGCGGTCCTGGCGGCCGGCGTCGTCGGCATAGTCCAGCTCCTGCCCGACGGGAACTCCGGCGACGACGACGCGAAGGGCGGCGCCGCGACCCGCCCGGCCGTCGCCACCCCCGCCACGCCGTCCGTGCGGGACGCCTCCTCGACCCCGTCCCCGAAGGCGAGCGCGCAGAAGGCGGACGCGCCCCGGGGCAGCATGATGACGCCGGAGAACATCCGCACCGCCCTGGAGGCGTTCAAGAAGGAGGCGGGGACGACCACCTTCGTCGACATGACGCTCTACGACGGCTACATCCTCGCCTCCATCCCCACCGCCGCCGGCGCCGAGACCGTCGACTCCTGGCAGTACCGGGACGGCGCGGCCTCGCGCACGGGACCGGACGGCACGGTCGAGGAGGGGGAGCCGCTGATCGACATGGCCACGGTCAACTGGGACGCGCTGCCCGGCATGCTGGAGCAGTCCAAGAAGGACCTGAAGGTCGAGAAGCCGACCTCGCGCCACGTCATCGTCGACCCATGGATGATGGACCAGGTCCCCTCCATCCGCACGTACCTCAGCGACGAGTACGGGCGCGGCGGCTACGTCCTGTGGAAGACCGACGGCAGCCTCAGGAAGGTCACCGCCACCTGAGCCCGCGTGCCCGCACAGGGCCGCACGGAGCCGAGCGGGGGCGCGCACGCACGCGCCCTCCCATCCGCCCACGCACACCGAGGAGCTCGACCCCCATGCCCAGCTGGCGCACCACCCTCACGGCGGCCGGGATGTCCGGCCCGCGGCTGCGGGACGACTACACGCACGCCGCCCGCCGGGTGCTCCGCCGCGAACCCGCCCCGTACCTCGCGCTGCGGCTGCTGGCCGCGCCGCAGCTGGTGCCGTACCTCGCCGCGGGACTCGCCTTCATGAACCTCGTCGACGACGTGGCCGAGACCGGCACCCCGCAGCAGCGGGCCGCCGGACTCGCCGCGCTGACCGAGCGCACCGAGGCGGCCCTGACGTCCGGGGACAGCCCCGATCCCGTGCTGCGCGCCTACGCGCACGCGGTGGACTCCCGCGCCCTCCCCGCGCACTGGGTCTCCCGCTTCCTGGAGGGCGCCGCCACCGCCGAGGCCGCCTTCGACGGCTTCGCCGCCGAGGAGGACTTCCAGGAATACCTCGACGCCTACGCGTGGCCCGGCGTACTGGTCTTCACCGGACTCCAGTACCAGGGCGGCCCCGACCCCGAACAGGCCGCCGGCTGGCGGCGGTTCGTCGACGCCGCCCAGCGTGTCGACTTCCTCGCGGACCTGTGCGGGGACCTCGCGGACGGCCGGCTCTGCATCCCGCGCGAGCGGCTCGCCGAGCACTCCGTGACCCGGGCCGACCTGGAACGGGCCCGCGACACCCCGGGCGTGCGCGCCCTCCTCGCCGACGAGAGCCGGCGTGCGCGCACGGCCCTCGACGCCACCCACGGCATCCTCGGCCTCGCCGAACCCGGACTGCGTCCTGTCATCGAGACCATGAGGGAGCTCATGGAGCACCAGCTGACCCGCGTGGAGCGGGCGGGCGTGGGCGCCCTGCGCCGGGACGTCGGCTACGGCCTGGCGGCGCCCCTGCGGATCCTCGTCCGCGCCGCCCGTCGGTCCGCGCCGCCCGTCACCGAAGCGGGGTCTAGTAGGGCCCGTTGACGTTGTCGATCGAGCCGTAGCGGGCTGCCGCGTAGTTGCAGGCGGCGGTGATGTTGGCGACCGGGTCGTAGGAGTTCTGCGAGGTGCCGGGCACGTGATAGGCCCGGAAGGTCGGGTCGATGACCTGGAGCAGACCCTTGGACGGGATCCCGTTCTTGGCGTTGATGTCCCAGTTGTTGATCGCCATCGGATTGCCGGAGGACTCGCGCATCACATTGCGGTGAATTCCGTTGTAGCTACCGGGAATACCGTGCTTGGCCATCACGTCGAGGGACTCGCGGATCCACCCGTCGAGGTTGTTCGGGTAGGCGCTGGCGGGCTTGGCAGCGGCCTTGAGGGCGGGCCGGGCGGCGGACCTGCTCGCACGGGCGGTCTCCGTCTGGGTGCCGAGCTTCAGTTTGATGCCGGGCCGGATGATCGACGGGTTGTCACCGATGACGCTCCGGTTCGCCGCATAGAGCTGCTTCCAGCCGCCGCTCACGGAATGCTCCGCCGCGATCTCGGAAAGAGTGTCGCCAGCGACCACGGAATACGTCGTGGGAGTGGCGGCGCCGGCCGCGGGGGCGGCGGTCTGCGCCGTGGGGGCGGTGGTCGTCTGCACCGCCCCGGCGCTGGTCGCGCTGATCAGCGGCAGAGTGAGGGCCGCGCCACCGGTGCCGGCCAGGGCCAGCTTGCGGGTGATCGCGTGGTGCTTCGGCCGACGGTGCTTACCCTTTGCAGGCATGGGGGAATTCCTCACGTGGGGGGACGGGAGAGCCCGGGCGGCGGCCTATTCGGCGAGCGGTCCACCTGGAGTGAGGTGACCGTAAGTGAGCCCTGAGGGCGGGAACAAGCCCCGAATTCCACCCATAGATCGACATCCCGCTATCGGCCCGTTAAATGACCATGAAGGCTCCTCGATGAAATAGCCGATTCCCTTTCCGGGAAAAGGGGATCGGCCGTTCTGCGGAAATGATGTTGGCCTCTCCGGCGTGACTCACATCACGGGCCGGGGCCCTGTGCCCAATACGGGCAAGTCCGGTCTCGATCCTGCCTATTCGGGCTACAGGCGCTTTGGCGGCGAATCGCCCATCATGGACTCTTTCCGGCATGCGCCGCCTGCTGCGGCGGGCCGGCGGGAAGCTCGCCCAGCCGCTCCAGGGTGGCTGCCACCGCCGCCTCCGTGGCGGGCAGCAGCGGGAGCCGTACGCCGGGGCTCGGAATGCGGCCCTGCGCGTGCAGCACGCCCTTGACGACCGCCGGATTGGGTTCGGCGAAGGCCGCGGCCGACATCCGGGCCAGCGCGTGCCCCAGGGGCCGCGCCCGGGCCGCGTCACCGGACCGCCAGGCCGCCGCGAGCGCCACGAAGCGCTCCGTCGCCAGATGCGCCGAGGCGAGGATCCCGCCGGCCGCGCCCAGCGCCAGCAGCGGAGACAGGTACGCGTCGTCGCCCGCCAGCACCTCGAACCCCGCCGGCAGGTCCCCGAGCAGCGCCACCGCGTCCTGGTCGATGCCGCCGCCCGCGTACTTCATCCCGGCGACCCCGGGGAGCGCCCCGAGGGCCCGCAGCGCGGCCGCGTCCAGCGGCTGCCCGGTGCGATAGGGGATGTGATAGACGATCAGCGGTACGGGGCTCACCTCCGCCAGCCGCGCGAAGTGCGCCAACACCCCCGGGGCCGAAGGCCGTACGAATGCGGGCACGGTCACGAGCGCCGCGCGTGCCTGCGGCCACCGCGCCAGCCGGGCCAGCGAGGCCTCGGCGGCCCGGGTCCCGCTCGCCCCGGCGCCGACCGTCAGCAGCGCACCCCGCTCCCGGCAGACCTCGGCGCACACATCGGTGACGAGGTCGCGCTCCGCCCCGTCGAGGGCGGCCGTCTCCGCGGTGGTGCCGAGGGCGACGATCCCGGTGGCGCCCGCGTCGAGCACCTCGTGGGCGAGCGCCTCCAGGGCTCCGGCGGCGATCTCCCCGGCCGGGGTGAAGGGGGTGACGAGCGGTACGTGGACTCCGTGGAGCGGGAGGTCCCCTGTGGTGTGCCGAGTCGCGTGCGGTGTCGTGTGCGGTGTCGTGTGCTGTGCCGTGTCCTGTCCCATGCCGAAGAGCCTCGCCCGCCCGGAGCGTCAAATCCAGTTCGCATTCCTTAACCGAGCCGTAAGCTGAGCCGATGCTCGACGTACGACGCCTGCGCCTGCTGCGCGAACTGGCCCGCCGCGGCACCATCGCCGCCGTGGCCGAAGCCCTCGCTTTCAGCCCTTCGGCGGTCTCCCAGCAGCTCAGCGTGCTGGAACGGGAGGCCGGCCTGCCCCTGCTGGAGCGCACCGGCCGCCGGGTGCGGCTCACCCCGGCGGGGGAGAACCTGGTCCGGCACGCGGACGCCGTCCTCGAACGGCTCGAAGAGGCCGACGCCGACCTCGCCCGGGCGCGCGGCGGCCTGGCCGGAGCCCTGCGGATCGGGGCCTTCCCCACCGCCACCCGCGCCATCGTCCCGGCCGCCCTGGCCGACCTCGCCCGGCGCCACCCCGCGCTGGAGCCGATGGTCTCCGAGACCGACCCGGCGGCGGTGGCGGACGCCCTGCGGGCCGGCGACCTGGACGTGGCACTGGTCCACGAGTACGACTTCGTCCCCGCCCCGCAGGAGCCGGGACTGGCCACCGAGCCGCTCTTCGCCGAGGCGATGTACCTGGCCGCGCCCGCCGGGGAGACCGCCGGGCCGTCCGAGGGGCACGACCAGGGCGCGGCCCTGCGCACCCACGCGCGGGCGCCCTGGATCACCGCCACCCCCGGCACCCTCTGCCACGCCATGACCGTACGGGCCTGCCAGGCCGCCGGTTTCACGCCGCGGGTCCGCCACCAGGTCGACGAGTTCGCCACCGTGCTCGCGCTGGTCGCGGCCGGCCAGGGCGTGGCCCTCGTACCGCAGCTCGGGGTCACCGGCCCCGCGGATCCGGCCGTGCGCCTCACCCGGCTGCCCGTGCGGCGCCGTACCGGCCTCGCCTTCCGCAGCGGGGCCGGCGCCCATCCCGCCGTGGCCGCCTTCGGCGCGGCGCTCCGGGCCGCCGTACCACCGGATCTGGACGGGTCGCGTGCCGAAACGTGACACAACTCCCGTACCGCGTGCCGCCCGTGTACGTTCGTTGATCCAGACCGATTCGATCAGAGCGGGGTACGACGTGACGCATCGCGTACGAGGGGTCATCGCCCGGAGCAAGGGCGCACCGGTGGAGACGACGACGATCCTCGTGCCCGACCCGGGACCCGGCGAGGCGCTCGTCCGGGTCCAGGCCTGCGGGGTCTGCCACACCGACCTGCACTACCGCGAGGGCGGGATCAACGACGAGTTCCCCTTCCTGCTCGGCCACGAGGCCGCCGGGATCGTCGAATCCGTCGGCCCGGACGTCACCTCCGTGGCCCCCGGCGACTTCGTCGTCCTCAACTGGCGCGCGGTGTGCGGCACCTGCCGTGCCTGCAAGCGCGGACGGCCCTGGTACTGCTTCGCCACGCACAACGCCACCCAGCCCATGACACTGGAGGACGGCACCCCGCTGTCCCCGGCCCTGGGCATCGGCGCGTTCGCCGAGAAGACCCTGGTGGCGGCCGGCCAGTGCACCAAGGTGGACCCGGCCGCGGCCCCCGCCGCCGCCGGACTCCTCGGCTGCGGGGTGATGGCCGGCCTCGGCGCCGCCCTGAACACCGGCAACGTCGGCCGGGGCGACTCCGTCGCCGTCATCGGCTGCGGGGGAGTGGGCAACGCGGCCGTGGCGGGTGCCCGTCTCGCGGGTGCCTCGAAGATCATCGCGGTGGACCTGGACGACCGGAAGCTGGAGTGGGCGCGCGGCCTGGGCGCCACCCACACCGTCAACGGCCGCACGGAGGACGTGGTCAAGGCCGTCCAGGGCCTGACCGACGGCAACGGCGCGGACGTGGTCATCGACGCCGTGGGCCGCCCCGAGACCTACCGGCAGGCCTTCTACGCGCGCGACCTCGCCGGAACGGTGGTCCTGGTCGGCGTGCCGACCCCGGAGATGAAGCTCGAACTCCCGCTCCTCGACGTCTTCGGCCGCGGCGGCGCCCTCAAGTCCTCCTGGTACGGAGACTGTCTGCCCGAGCGCGACTTCCCGCTGCTCATCGACCTCTACCTGCAGGGCCGGCTCGACCTGGACGCCTTCGTCTCCGAGACCATCCCGCTCGACGGGGTCGAGGACGCCTTCGCCCGGATGGAACGCGGCGAGGTGCTCCGCTCGGTCGTCGAGTTCTGACCCCGGGTCCGCCGCCGGACCGGACCGGCCCGGCCGGCGGGCACCCCATAGACTCGGCGGACCGCCACAGCCGCGCCCCGCCGCCACCCGGCCGGGGCGCGGAACTCCGCACCTCGTACCCCAGGGGGCCGCCCGTGACCATCGCCCACAGCTACCGCCAGCCCGGCACGGTCCTCACCGACCACCGGTTCACCGTCCCCCTGGACCACGCCCGCCCGGACGGGGAGCGGATAGAGCTGTACGCCCGCGAGGTCGTCGCCACCGGCAAGGACCCCGAGACGCTGCCGTGGTTGCTCTACCTGGAGGGCGGACCGGGCTTCGGCGCCCGCCGTTTCGTCGGCCGCCAAGCCTGGCTGGAGCGGGCGCTGACCGAGTACCGGGTGCTGCTGCTCGACCAGCGCGGAACCGGCCGGTCCACGCCGGTGAACCGGCAGACCCTGCCCCTGCGCGGCACCGCCGCCCAGCAGGCCGAGTACCTCGCCCACTTCCGCTCCGACTCCATCGTGCGCGACGCCGAGGCCATCCGCCCCGGCCTGACCGGCGGCGCGCCCTGGACCGTGCTCGGCCAGAGCTTCGGCGGCTTCTGCGCGACCCACTACCTCTCCACCGCGCCCGAGGGTCTCAGCGCCGCCCTGATCACGGGCGGCCTGCCGTCGCTGACCGCCACCGCCGACGAGGTGTACGAGGCCGCCTTCCCCCGCATCGAGCGCAAGAACCTGGCCCACTACGCCCGTTACCCGATGGACGTGGAGCGCGCCCGCAGGATCGCCGCCCACCTCGCGGACCACCCGGCCGAACTCCCCGGCGGCCACCGCCTCACCGTCGAGGGCTTCCAGTCCCTCGGCATCCTCCTCGGCGGCGGCGACGGCAGCCACCAGCTCCACTACCTGCTGGAGGACGCCTTCGTGCCGACCCCGGCGGGCCCGGCCCTCTCCGACGCCTTCCTGGAGGGCGCCCGCGCCCTGCTCTCCTTCGCCGGTCACCCCCTCTACGCGCTGGTCCACGAGGCGATCTACGCCCAGGACCCGGCCACGCCCACCGCCTGGGCGGCCGAGCGGGTCCGCGCGGGCCACCCCCGTTTCGACGCGGCGAAGGCACTCGCGGGCGACGAGCCCGTGCTCTTCAGCGGCGAGACCATCCACCCCTGGCACTTCACCACCGACCCGTCCCTCGCCCCGCTCCGCGAGACCGCCGAACTGCTGGCCGCCCGTACCGGCTGGCAGCCGCTCTACGACCCGGCGCGCCTCGCGGCCAACGAGGTGCCGGTGGCCGCCGCCGTCTACCACGACGACATGTACGTGGACACCGCCGACTCCCTGGCCACCGCCCGCGCCGTACGCGGCCTGCGGACCTGGGTGACGGACGAGTTCGAGCACGACGGCGTCCGCGCCGGCGGCCCCCGCGTCCTGGACCGGCTGCTGGCCCTGGTCCGAGACGAGGCGTGACCGGCGTCCTTGCAGGTCAGGCGTGTGAGGGGGGTCTCGGAGGCCGACCTTCCGGATCATCAACACGGGGGCCGCGTCCTGCACGGGCCGTCCGGTGGAGCTGTGGAGCGTCGGCGCCGTTTCGGCGAAGACCAGGTGGAAGAACCAGCCCGCCAAGGGCATCCGGCCGGCGACGGTGACGGACGCCAAGGGCCGTGAGGGCTGCGCGTCGGGGGACCTCGAGTTCGACGCCACCGCGTTGGTGAAGGAGGCGGCGGCCACGTCCCGGACCTCCGTCACCGTCGGTCTGTTCGCCTCGGAAGAGTGCGACTCCTCGGCCTGGAAGCGCTTCGCCCCGGCGAGCGCGAAGCCGGAGACGACCATCGGCCGCCCCGGGCCGCCGGTGATCAGCTCCCCCGAGCTCCCCGACGCCTCGAACGGCGCCGCCCAAACACCGGCAAGGCTCGCACCCCCGGCACCTTCACCTTCACCTTCGGCGCCGCCCCCGCCGCCGCTGGCGCGGACGGCAAGGCCGTCTGGTTCCGGGCGACGGCCACCGGGGTCGACGCGACCCCGCGGCCCGTCGCCCGGCCTCACGTCAACCAGCAGGGCCGGCCCTTGCGTTCAGCAGGGCCGGCCCGGTGACGTTTCCCCGGGCGGTTCCACGAACGCGCGGGTCAGGTGCGCGGTGGCCAGCAGGGCGCCGCGCTCTCGGGCCCGCGCCAGCAGGGCCTCGCGCGAGGCCCGGGCGGTTTCCCGGTCGCGCTCGTGGGAGTACGGCACCGCCGGGTCGCCCAGCTGCACCGCGTGCACCAGTACGTCACCGGTGACCACCACGTCCCGCGCTCCGGCGCCCTGATCCACCAGCACCGACTGGTGCCCGGGGGTGTGCCCGGGCGTCGGGAGCAGGGTGATGCCGGGCGCCAACCGGTGGGTCCCGTCCACCTCCTGCAACCGGCCGCTCGCCCGCAGCGGCGCCACCGTCCAGTCCCACACCGGATCCGCCCGGTCCAGCGCGGCCACCTCCGCGCGCTGCACGACGTACCGGGCCTCCGGGAAGAACGGCTCGCCGTCGGCCCCCGACGACCAGCCCGCGTGGTCCTCGTGAAGGTGGGTCAGGACCACCGCCTCCACGTCGGCCGGGTCGATGCCGGCCGCCCCGAGGGCGTCCGGCAGCCGCCCCGGCACCGGGGCCCACGCGGCGGCGGGGGACCCGGCCGGCCCGACCCCGGCGTCCACCAGCACCCAGCGTCCGCCGGGCCGGGCGACGGCGAAGCACCGGAAGTCCAGCCTCCACGCCCCGTCCGGTCCGGCCGCGCCCGGATCCAGCAGCGCGGCCCGGGCCCACGCGGCCCCGTCCGCCCCGGGAAAGGCGGTGCGGGCCGGCTCGAAGAAGATCCCCGTGGCGTCGAGCAGCGCCACCACCTGCCCATGACGGTCCATTCGCCTATTGTGCGATACATGACCGAACAACCTGATCAGCAGCCCGCCTTGCAGCCCATGCCCACCGACTGGACGCGCGCCCTCGCGGTGGTCGCACACCCCGACGACCTGGAGTACGGGTGCGCGGCGGCCATCGCGGACTGGACGGACGGGGGCCGGGAAGTCGTCTACCTCCTCGCCACGCGCGGCGAGGCGGGCATCGACAGCATCGCCCCCGCCGACTGCGGTCCGCTGCGGGAGGCGGAGCAGCGGGCGAGCGCCGCGGTCGTCGGCGTGTCCGAGGTGGAGTTCCTGGACTACCGCGACGGCGTCGTCGAGTACGGCCTCGACCTGCGCCGGGACATCGCCGCGGCCGTCCGGCGGCACCGGCCCGAGCTGATCGTCACCCTCAACCACCGTGACACGTGGGGCGGCGCGCAGGGCGGCGGCTTCTGGAACACCCCCGACCACAAGGCCGTCGGCCGGGCGGTACTGGACGCGGCCGGGGACGCCGG
The DNA here is from genome assembly GCF_033794505.1 of Streptomyces sp. MB09-01. Lineage (NCBI taxonomy): Bacteria > Bacillati > Actinomycetota > Actinomycetes > Kitasatosporales > Streptomycetaceae > Streptomyces > Streptomyces sp. MB09-01. The sequence goes on from NZ_JARAYQ010000102.1 coordinate 11,421, forward strand.
GAACCGCTGGATCTTCCCCGAGCTCATCGAGCAGGGCCTGGAGCCGTGGAACGGCGTGCGCTGGGTCGCGGTGGCCGGCTCCACCACCCCGACGCACGCGGCCGACGCCGGTCCCGGGCTGGAGCGCTCCGTGAAGTCCCTGCTGGAGCACAAGGCGTACATCGAGGTGCTCACGGACCAGGACCCGGAGGAGTACGTCCGTACCTTCCTCACCGGGAACGCCCAGCAGGCGGCGGCCCGCTTCGGCGGCCGTCCGGCCGTGCCGTTCGAGGTCTTCCCCCGCTGACCGCCCACCCCTAGTCTGACGGCTCGTCAGTTCGTCAGGTCGTCAGCCATCGGGCCGGGGGTGCGGGACACGGTGATCGACACCATCTCCACGGAGATCGCGGAGGGTGAGGAGCGGATCCGGCTGGAGGTCGCGGACGGCCTCGCGGTCCTCACCCTGTGCCGCCCGGACCAGCTCAACGGCTGGAGCTGGGAGTCCACCCGCCAGCTCGGCCTGCTCGCGGACCGGATCCGCTTCGACGCGTCCGTCCGGGTGGTGCTGCTGAGGGCCGAGGGCCGGGCCTTCTGCGCGGGCATCGACGTGACCGCCCCCGGCGGCGGCATCACGGGCGGATCCGCCGCCGAACGCACCCGCAACTACTACGAGGGCATCCGCTGGGTCCACGAGCGCTTCGCGGTCCTCGCCCGCCTCCCGCAGCCGGTGGTGGCCGCCGTCCAGGGCTACTGCCTCGGCTTCGGCTTCGAGCTGGCGCTGATGGCCGACGTCCGGGTGGCGGCCGAGGACGCCGTCTTCGCCCTGCCCGAAGCCCGGTTGGGCGTGGCGGTGGACGCGGGCGGCGACCTCCGCATCGCGCGCGAGGCGGGTGCGGGCTGGGCCAAGTACCTGGCCCTGACGGGCCGCCGCATCGACGCCACCACGGCGCAGCGACTCAACCTGGTCCAGCTGGTCGTGCCCGGCGAGGACCTGGACCCCACCTCCCGCGCCGTGGCGCGGGAGATCGCCGCGAACGCGCCCCTCGCGGTCCAGGGCATCAAGCGGGCGATAGACGGCTACGCCGACGCCGCCCTTCCCGCGGCCCTCGACCGGGTGGCGATGACCGCGGCCCTCACCCTCACCTCGGAGGACTGCCGGGAGGGCTACACGGCCAAGGCGGCCCGCCGGCCCCCGCGCTTCAGCGGAGGCTGAGCACCGGCCGGGTCGAGAACTGCTCGTACATGTCCTCGCCCTCCGGCCCGTACACGAACTCGGCCATGTACGGGTTGCGGTTGGCGGTGGCGAGCGGCAGCCAGGCGAGCAGGTCGCCGTATCCACCGCAGACGGCCTCGCCGCCGTCTCCGCCGTGCACCGCGGTCGGATCCCCGCTGAGCTCCGTGCGGTAGCTGTCGTAGGCGATGTGCAGCCCGAAGGCGTTCGGCTCGTGCCGCACTCCGCCGCTGCCCCCGTACGACGGCTCGTCCAGGGGGCACTCGCTCCCCCACCGGAAGAGGGTGCCCGCTCCGGCCCCGCAGGCGTGCTCCCACTCGTCGGCGCCGGGCATCCGCAGCCCGCGCGCCGCGAGGGCGGCCGGCAGGTCGGACGGGCGATCGCTCAGGGCTTCGTCCTCCACGGCCATGAGCACGGTGGCCAGCGTCGCGGTGCGCGGCGGGCTGAGCACGTCGGCGAGATAGGACGTCAGGTCGGGCTGCCCGTACCCGTAACCCTCGTCCACGCTCGCCGCGTAGTCGGCGCTCTGGGCGGGCGTCGCCGAGAACGCGTCAGGGTCGAACCCCAGCCGCACCGCCCCACCCGGTATGAGGGCGAACTCCTGCCCCCCGCGCTCGATGCGGACGCGGTGCAGCGGCCCGCCCAGGTGCTCGACGGCGTCGAGCAGGACCACCCGGCCGCCCACCTGCGCGGCGGCCTCGTGCGCGATGCGTCCGGCGGCGGCCGGGTCGAGCGCACGCCAGCGGTCAAGGGTCAGATCAGCGAGAGACATGGTGCGATCCTCGCACCGGCCACTGACAACCGGCGCCTCAGGGGACGAACGGGCCGCGGCCCAGCTGGGTGCGGACCGGGACCACTTCGGGGTTCACCAGCGAGCGGCGCTGCCAGTTCGCCCCGTCGACCACGAGGGTGTGGCCGGTGACGAAGCGGGCGTAGGGCGAGGCCAGGAAGGTGGCGGCCCAGCCCAGTTCGCGCGGAGCGCCGACCCGCAGGGCGGGCTGCCGGGCGTCCTTGGAGTCGGGCGCGGCGTGCTCCAGGCCGCCGCGGATGTCCTCGGTCATGTCGGCGTGCGGGAACAGCCCGGGCACCAGCCCGTTGATCTGGATGCCGTACGGGCCCCACTCGACGGCGAGCGTCTCCACCAGGTTCTTCACCCCGGCCTTGGCGGCGGCGCTGTGGGCGAACCCGGGCCCGCCCGTCCAGGCGTACGTGGCGCCGATGTTCACGATCGACCCGGGGGTGCCGGCGGCCAGGTGGCGGCGGCCGAACTCGCGGGTCACGAACCAGGTCCCGGTCAGCGTGATGTCGACCACCGCCCGCCAGGCGTTCGGCGACAGGTCCTCCGCGGGGGAGGGGAAGTTCGCGGCCGCGTTGTTGACCAGGACGTCCGGCGGCCCGAGCGCCGCCTCGGCCGCGTCGAAGACCTCCGAGACCCGCTCGGGATCCCTGATGTCGCAGACCGCGGCCGTCACCCGGCCCGCGCCGGGTACGGCCGCCAGCTCCTCCTGCGCCGCCTCGAGCGGCTCGGAGCGCCGCCCGGCGATCACCAGATCGGCTCCGAGCCGCGCGAACTCGGCGGCGATGGCCTTGCCCAGCCCGGTGCCGCCGCCGGTCACGAGGACCACCTGCCCCGCGTACGTACCGGGGGGCAGGGCGGCGGCGCCGAGCGCGGGCGGCGCGGGCAGCCCGCGCGGTGGTTTCTCCATGCGCCCATCGATAGCGTGCGGGCGCTCAGATCACCATGCCCGGAACGCGCCTAGCTCCCCGGGTTGTAGGCCTGCTTGGTCGCGCAGGTCCAGATCACCGGCTTGAGCCGGCCCTTCGCGTTCACGGCCGCCCCGCCGACCCGGTCGGCGTCCGAGACCGCATCGGCCATGCTCGCCCCGCCCGAGGCGAGTCGCGGCAGGGCCTTGACCGGCCCGGAACCCGCCCGCAGCAGGGCCTGGTCCGGCAGGGTCATCTCGTCCGGGTGGAACTTGGCCGTGCCCACGCTGACGTTCGTCGTCCCGCTGATCGCCTCGAACGTGGCGTACGGGTGCGAGCTCAGCACACCGGGAGAGCTGCTGGGGCCGGTGAGCGGGGGCTCCCAGACCAACGGCGTGTACTCGTGCCACGGTCCGGCCCAGTCGTAGCCGACGATCCGGCGGCTCTCGTCGATGTCCTGGACGTAGCTGTCGTTCACGGCCGGAGCCAGCAGCCGCGCGGCGGAGCCGTCCCCCGGCCACAGGACCGGGTGGGTGCCCTCCAGGTGCGCGCCGGTCTCGGGGACCTCGTAGTCCTGCGTGGCCATGCCGAGGACGTCGCCCTGGTTGTTGATGCCGGTGACGATCGTGATCCGGGTCCCCGGTCCGGCGTCGGCCGGGACGGGCAGTTCGCGGACCTTCTGGCCGTCCTTCCAGACGGTGCCGATCCCGCTGTTCGAGCGGGAGACCACGTACCCGGCATCGTTGATGTCGGCCTCGAGGTCGGAGCCGTTGCTGTCCGGAAGCGGGGTGACCGCCGAGGCGCCCGCCCGGTACGTGAACAGGGAGGAGGCGCCGAAGCTGTGGAGCACCCCGACCATCAGGCCGTGCGCGTTGACGGCGAGCACCTGCCCCGTCATGTTCGGGTCGGTCAGCGGGACCGCGTGCACGGTGGTACCGGTCCAGTAGGCGGGCCTGTAGTCCGAGACGCCGACGGCGAGGTTGCCCGCGCCGAGGTCGGAGACCCCCTGGCTGCGCTGCATGTCGCGGGCGTACGACTCGTTCCCGATCGTGCCGAGCACCTGGATCTTCGGTACGCACGTCGCGTCGGCGGCGGTGGCCGGGCCCGCCGCGGTGATCAGGCCGGTCAGAACGATGGCGGCTCCGGCCGCGGACATGCTTCTTCTCATGTGGTGGTCCCCCCTGGACAGGTGCTGTTCCCCGTTGAGTCATGACACGTGCACGACACATGCTGCCTGATCTTGAGGCCGATGTGGCCTGAATGACGCGTGTCGATTCGATCCGGCTCGGATCAGCACCCCGACCGGTGGTTCCCAGAGAGGCAAGCGACTGCTTAGTATGCCCGCGTAGCGTGGTTCTCGACGGCGGCTGGAGGCCCCGGATGCAGGCATGGCGAGTACATACCCCCGGTGAGCCCCGTGAGGCCATGCGCCTCGAAGAGGTTCCCGAGCCGGTGCCCGGTGAGGGCGAGGTGAGGCTCAAAGTGCTCGCGGCGAACGTCAACTTCCCCGACGCGCTGCTCGTCCGCGGTCAGTACCAGATCCGCCCCCCGCTGCCCTTCACCCCCGGCGTCGAGATCTGTGGCGAGACCGAGGACGGCCGCCGCGTCATCGCCAACCCCAGCCTGCCGCACGGCGGTTTCGCCGAGTACGTGACCGCCCCGGCGCGCGCCCTGCTCCCGGCCCCGGACACCCTCGACGACGCCGAGGCCGCCGCCCTGCACATCGGCTACCAGACCGGCTGGTTCGGCCTGCACCGCCGCGCCCGCCTCCAGAGCGGCGAGACCCTCCTCGTGCACGCGGCCGCCGGCGGGGTCGGCAGCGCCGCCGTCCAGCTCGGCAAGGCAGCCGGGGCCACCGTCATCGGGGTCGTCGGCGGCAAGGCCAAGGCGCGCACCGCCGAGGAGCTCGGCTGCGACCTGGTGATCGACCGTACGACGGAGGACCTCGTCTCCCGCGTCAAGGAGTTCACCGGCGGGCGCGGCGCCGACGTCGTCTACGACCCGGTCGGCGGCGACTCCTACACCGCCTCCGCCAAGTGCGTGGCCTTCGAGGGCCGGATCGTCGTCGTCGGCTTCGCGAGCGGCGCCATCCCGGCCCCCGCCCTCAACCACGCACTGGTGAAGAACTACGCGATCCTCGGCCTGCATTGGGGGCTCTACGCCACCAAGGAGCCCGCCTCCATCCTCGCCTGCCACACCGAGCTCACCCGGCTCGCCGCCGAGGGCGCCGTCAAACCCCTGGTCAGCGAACGGGTCCCGCTCGCCGCGGCCGCCGACGCCGTGCAGCGCCTCGCCGACGGGACCACCACCGGCCGGCTGGTCGTCGTACCGGCACAGGACGGAGGCCCGCGATGACCGCCGCGGCCACCACCGCCGAGGAACTGCGCGCCCGGGTACGGGACCTGCTCGCCGCGCACCCGCCCCGGAACACCGCCCGCACCGACTTCCTGCGCGCCCGCTTCGACGCCGGACTCGCCTGGGTCCACTACCCCGAGGGCCTCGGCGGACTCGCCGCGCCCCGCACCCTCCAGGCCGTCGTCGACGCCGAGCTGGAGGCCGCCGGCGCGCCCGACAACGACCCGCGCCGGATCGGCATCGGCCTCGGCATGGCCGCGCCCACGATACTCGCGTACGGCACCGAGGAGCAGAAGAACCGCTTCCTGCGGCCCCTGTGGGTCGGCGAGGAGGTCTGGTGCCAGCTCTTCAGCGAGCCCGGCGCCGGATCCGACCTCGCCGCGCTCGGCACCCGCGCGGTCCGCGAGACGGGCTCCGGCGACTGGATCGTGGACGGCCAGAAGGTGTGGACCTCCAGCGCCCACACCGCCCGCTGGGCCATCCTGATCGCCCGCACCGACCCCGGGCTCCCCAAGCATCAGGGCATCACCTACTTCCTCTGCGACATGCACGCCCCCGGTGTCGAGGTCCGGCCGCTGCGCCAGATCACCGGCGAGGCCGAGTTCAACGAGGTCTTCCTCACCGGCGTCCGCATCCCCGACAGCCACCGCCTCGGCGCCGTCGGCGAGGGCTGGGCCGTCGCCCGCACCACCCTGATGAACGAACGGGTCTCCATCGGCGGCATGCGCATCCCGCGCGAGGGCGGCATGATCGCGCCGGTCGCCGCCGCCTGGCGCGAGCGCCCCGGGCTGCGCACCCACGCCCTCCACCAGCGGCTGCTGGAACTGTGGGTCGAGGCCGAGGTCGCCCGCCTCACCGGGGAGCGGCTGCGCCAGCAGCTCGCCGCCGGCCAGCCGGGCCCCGAAGGCTCGGGCATGAAGCTGACCTTCGCCCGGCTCAACCAGGAGATCAGCGGCCTGGAGGTCGAACTCCTCGGGGAAGAAGGCCTCCTGTACGAGGACTGGACCATGCGCCGTCCGGAACTGGTCGACTTCACCGGCCGCGACGCCGGCTACCGCTACCTGCGCGCCAAGGGCAACAGCATCGAGGGCGGCACGAGCGAAATCCTCCTCAACATCGTCGCCGAACGCGTCCTCGGCCTGCCCCCCGAGCCGCGCGACGACAAGGACCTCGCATGGAAGGACCTGTCCCGATGACGGCACCGACAGCGCCGACGGCGTCGGCCGACCTCCTCTACTCCGAGGCCGAGGAGGAGCTGCGCGCCGCCGTACGCTCGCTCCTCGCCGCCCGGTGCGACGCCGCGGGAGTCCTCGCCCGGGCCGAGACCGGCCGGCCGCACGACCCGGCCCTGTGGCACACCCTCGCCCTCGAGATCGGCACGGCGGGGCTCCTCGTACCCGAGAAGCTCGGAGGCCAGGGCGCGGGCCACCGCGAGGCGGCCGTGGTGCTGGAGGAGCTGGGCCGGGCCGTGGCGCCCGTCCCCTACCTCACGAGCGCCGTGCTCGCCACGGAGATCCTGCTCGGCTGCGACACCCCGGACGCCGCCCCGCTGCTGCGGGAGCTGGCCTCCGGACGCACGGTGTGCGCGCCCGCCGTGCCGCTGACCCTCGCCCCAGGGGCGCCCCTCCCGCCCGCGGTCCGGGACTCCGGTGCCGGGGCGCTGACCGGCACCGTCACCTCGGTCGCGGACGCGGTGGCCGCAGACGTCCTGCTCGTACTCGCCGACACCGGGCTGTACGCCGTCCCGGCCGCCCATGCCGAGCTGACCCCGCAGGTCCCGCTCGACCTGACCCGCCCGCTCGCCACCGTCACCCTCCGGGCGGCCGCCGGCACCCGCCTCGCCGACCCCGCGACAGCCCGGGCGGCCGTCGCCGGCGCCCTGCTCTCCGCGGCGGGACTGCTCGCGTCCGAGCAGGTCGGGCTCGCCGAGTGGTGCCTGACCGAGACCGTCGGACACGTCAGGACCCGCTACCAGTTCAACCGGCCCGTGGGCTCCTTCCAGGCCCTCAAGCACCGCCTGGCGCGGCTCTGGCTCGACGTGGCCTCCGCGCGCGCGGCGGCGAGGGCCGCGGCCGACGCCCTCGCCGCCGCGGCCCCCGACGCGCCCCTCACGGTCGCCGTCGCCCAGGCCTACTGCTCGGGCGTGGCCGTCCGCGCCGCCGAGGAGTGCGTCCAGCTCCACGGAGGCATCGGCATGACGTGGGAACACCCGGCCCACCTCTACCTCAAGCGGGCCAAGGCCGACTCCCTCGCCCTCGGCACGGCGGGCCACCACCGCGGGCTGGTGGCCGACTTCGCGGAACTCCCCGCCCCCTAGGGGGCGGGCGTGCTCTGACCGGGCCGGCCGCTGCCCTTCTCCGGCCCCTCCCGGTACGGGGGGATGCTCTGCTGGGGGCCGGCCGACAGGATCGTCGTGCGATGGGCGGGCTTCCCGTCGTGCTCCCCGCCGCGGTAGTGGGTGGTCGTCTCCAGCAGCCCGCCCTCCTCGGGGTCGATGATCATGCGGACGCGCGAGTGGAGGGTGTCGGCCTCCACGGCGGTTCCGCTGCGGCCGGTGCTGTCCTCGACCGGCCCGACCAGCCGGAGTCCCGGCATGTCCGCGAGGACCTCGTACACGGCCGCCCGCTGCCGTGGTTCGAGGGGCGCGAACCCGAGCAGGTTGTCCAGGGTGGCCAGGTAGGCCGAGTACGGAGCGGCCTCGCTGTCCTGCCCGGGGCCCCCGGGGTAGAACTCCTCCAGGGCCACCTTGAGCGCCGCGGCGTCCGGGGGAAGACGCTTCACTGGGTGAGCTGCTCCCAGGCGACGAGCAGGAGCAGTTCCCGCTCCACGGCCGGCAGGCCGGCGAGCGTCTCGCGCAGCAGCGGCCCACAGGCCGCGGCGTCCAGGCGCTGGTCCACGGCCTGCCAGGGGTCGGTGCCGGCCGGTTCCGGCAGGGGCGGATCGGACCGTTCCTGGCCGAGCCGCCGCCAGTGACCCGCCAGGACGTTCCGGGCCACCCCGAACAGCCAGGCCCTGGCCGTGCCCCGGCCGGCGTGGAATCCGGCGCGTCCGGCGAAGGCCTGCAGCCACACTTCGGCCAGCAGGTCGTCGGCCGCGTTCGGCGCTCTGCGCGCCGGATAGCCGTGCAGGTGGGCCGACAGCCGGACGACCAGCGCCTCGAAGGCGTCCGTGTCCCGGGCCGACCTGGTCAGCAGTGCGTCTTCGTCCGCGTTCACGCGCGTTCCCCTCCCCGGCCGCGTGCCGTAGCGGCCTCACCCCGTACTTGTCGCCTTCGCGCGGGAGCGTTCGCGGCACCGACCGATGGGGTGCCCGCCGGACGGAAAGGTTCCCTGTTGGGGTCTTTGTCGTTTCCGGACAGTCCGACGGGAATTCAGGTCATCGTCTCCGAAGGGCCTCCGTGACCGGCGCGGCCTTGCGCAGGCTGGAGCGTATCCGCGTCCCGGCCGGGGCGGGGACACCGCTACGCACAGGGGGAACGTGATGGGAGTACGTGCGGGGCTGCGCGGATCGGCCGCCGTGGCCGTGGCCGCGGTGCTGGCCTTCGTGACGTCGGGGCCCGCGGGGGGTGCCGAGCAATGGCGGCCGAGGCCGGGGACCCTGTACATCTCCGACATCCGCCTCGGGGACGGGGTCGGGTGGTCCGCCCCGCCGGTCCAGCGGGGCTGGGGCTGGCGGTACAACTGCCTGGAGGACTGGGCGTGGCAGCCGCCCGAGGTGAACGTCTGGCACCGGGAGTTCTCCACCGCGGAGACGGCCTCCGCCGAGCAGAAGGTGGTGGTCTTCGGGACCGAGGCCGAGGCCGTCGAGTTCGCGGACGCGGCCCGGCGGAACTACGCCGATTGCCCGCGCCGCCAGAACGAGCGGCCCGGCATCACCGCGACGGGATACGACCACGGTGTGGTGAACGTCGAGGAGGGCGCCACCCTCCAGGGCATGCACACCGTCGAGAGCGGTGCCCACGAGCGCCCCTACTTCAACTACCTGTGGGGCGTGGGCCGCGACGGGGACACCGTCACCCTCGTCGAGTGGCGCAGCTACTGGGGCGCCCCGCCGGTGGACGCATGGAAGAACGTCCTGCGCGCCGCGGTGAACAAGCTGTACTGACCGGGGGAGGAGAGGCCGGCGGCCGACCTGGGACCGCCGCCGCTGCGGGCCCGATGCGCGGGTGCCGGACTGGATGCATGCCTCACGACGCGGGCCCCCGGCACTGCGCATCGCGGCACGTCGGCCCCGCCGGCTCGCCGTAGCCGTCGTGGCCGTGGCCACGGCAGGCCTCTCGGCCGGCGGCCTCGGACCGTACGCCGCCGAGGGGGCACGCGATGCGTACCTTCGGCCGACCCGGGTCACTGCCGAACGGCCGATGCGGCGGCGGCGCCCTACGCGACCTCGTTCTCGACCGGCACCCGCTCTACCGGACGCACGACGGGGTGCTGCGCGTCCTCATCGCCTCCGTGGCGGTCCTGACCATGATCTACCTGCGCCGCCGGGAGCTCCCGCCCCGTGCCCTCATGGTCGTCGACGCCCGCCGGGCTCGCCGTCGTCACCGTCATCGGTGCCCGTGCCGCCGTAGACGCCCAGGCACCCCCGTCGCCGTCCTCATCCTCGCCGTCCTCATCCTCGCGTCCCCACCGGAGTCCCCGGCGAGGTCGTCCGCGACGTGCTCTGCGGGGAGTTCCCGCCGCGGCTGCTGCGCGAGGAGGTGTACGCGGCAGCCGCCCTCGCCGGCGCCGCCGCCTACCTCGGCCTGCACGGGGCCGGAGTCCCGGACACGGCCGACACCGCCGTCTCCGCCGCCCTCGTGTTCACCCTGCGCCTGGCAGTGGTCTTCCGCGACCTGCACCTGCCCCGCCTGCAGCGCCTCCCCGGGTGATCCCTACGCTCACCGGATGACGACGACCATCACCGCGCTCGACGCGGCCGGACTCCGCGCCCACCGCGACGAACTCGCCGCCCTCCTCCTCGCGGTGGTCGAGGGCGGCTCCTCGCTCGGCTTCCTCGCCGGCCTCGACCACGAAGGCGCCGCCGCCTGGTGGGACTCCCTGCTGCCCGCCGTCGAGGAGGGATCCCTCGCCCTGTGGGTCTCCCGCACGGACGACGACGGCCGCATCGACGGCACGGTCAGCTGGTACCGGGAGTCCAAGCCCAACGGCCGCCACCGCGCCGAGCTGCGCAAGCTCATGGTCCACCCGGCTGCCCGCGGCCGGGGCACCGCACGCTCCCTGCTCGCCGAGGCCGAGACCGCCGCCGCCCGCGCCGGGGTGGTGCTGCTGTTCCTGGACACCGAGACGGGCAGCGGAGCCGAGCGCGTCTACCGCGCCGCGGGCTGGACGGAGGTCGGCACCATCCCCGACTACGCCACCGATCCGGCCGGCCGGCTGCACCCCACCACCCTCTACTACAAGCGGCCGGGTAGCACTCACGGGTGACCTCGTCCGCCGCGCGGCGTTAGACCCGTAGCCGCCGGCCACCGAGCGAGGGAGACCGTATGTCCGCAGCATCCGCCGCCGCACCACTGACCCGCCGCGCGGTCCTCCGTACGGCTTTCACCGCGGCCGTGCTCGCCGGTACGGCCGCTGCCCTGGCGCCCGTCCTGCGCGCCCGGCGCCCGCGGCAGACCCTCACCCCGGCGCCGCTCGCCGAGGAGGAGACGTACCGCGGCCGGCACATCGCCGTGGACGTCGCCGGGGTCCGCATCGACGGCCGCCCGCTGCATGTCATGCGCCGGGCCGACGGCAGCTACCTCAGCGGGATCAACCACTTTGAGTCCTATGCGACGCCGCTGGAACTGGCGCGTGCCGCCGTCGACGAACTCGGCACGGCCCAGCTGGCGCGCGCGGCCGCCCCGCACCACGGCTGACACACCCACGGGAACGGGAGGAGCCCCGCATTGCACACCCGGCAGAACCAGAAGAACCTGACCAGTGCCCAGAAGAAGCGGTTCACTACGGCGGTGCTGGAGCTCAAGCGCAACGGCACCTACGACGCGCTGGTGCGCACGCACGACAAGTACTTCGTGCCCGACCGCGACCGCAAGCTGCGCGTCGGGCACATGTCGCCCTCCTTCTTCCCGTGGCACCGGCTGTACCTGCTCGAATTCGAGCGGAAGCTGCAGGCGCTCGATCCGGGCGTGTCCATCCCGTACTGGGACTGGACCACCGACACCAGCCCGGTCTCCTCCCTGTGGGCCGACGACTTCCTCGGCGGCACCGGCCGGGCGAGCGACCGCAAGGTGATGACCGGGCCGTTCGCCTACGACAAGGGCAACTGGACGGTGACCGTGGGCATCACGGAGTCCGCCTTCCTCACCCGCAACCTCGGCCGGCCGCAGAACCCGATCAAGCTGCCCACCGCGGCCGAACTGCAGTGGGCGATCGACGACCCGGTCTACGACACTTCGCCGTGGGACTCCACCGCCGGCGCGGGCGGCTTCCGCAACAAGCTGGAGGGCTGGGCCGCCCCCAAGAGCGAGCGCTGGCGCAACCACAACAAGGTCCACCAGTGGATCGGCGGTCACATGACGGGGGGCACGGCGCCCAACGACCCGGCCTTCTGGCTGCACCACGCCTTCGTGGACCTGATCTGGGACCGCTGGCAGCAGAAGCACCCCCGCGCCGGCTACCTGCCCGCCGCCCCCCTCGCCCGAGGCGACCTCCAGCAGGGCCGCGTGATCTCCCTCGACGAGCCCATGCCGCCGTGGAACATCACCCCGCGCGAGGTCCTCGGCCATCAGAACCTCTACCGCTACGAGTGATACGGCGTGGGGCGGCCTGCGAGGATGCCTTCGGTACCCGTCCCGTGGCGATCCGCCACGGGTGGAACGCCACCAAGGAGTCCCGATCATGACGGTCCGCCCCTACGACGCCGTGCTCTGCGGCATCGACGGCGTGCTCCGGCACTGGCCCGCTCCCGGCCCCACCGACCTCGACCACGTGCACGGACTTCCCGCGGGCACGATCGCGGCGGCCGCCTTCGCGCCGGCGCGCCTGCACCCCGCGATCACCGGAGAGGTCACCGATGAGCAGTGGCGCGCCGCGGTGGCCACGGACCTCGCGGACGCATGCGGATCGGCGGACCGCGCCCGAAGCATCGTCACCGCGTGGTCCGAACTCGTCCCGCGCGTCGATCAGGAGGCCGTATCCCTCCTCACCAGGGTCCGCGAAGTCGTGGCCGTCGCCCTGGTTTCGAACGCGACCACCCGCTTGGAGTCGGACCTCGCCCGGCAAGGCCTGAACGACCTCGCCGACGCCGTGGTGAACACCTCCCGCATCGGTGTCGCGAAGCCCGATCCGCGCGTCTACCGCATGGCCGCCGAACGGGTCGGAGTCCCGGTCCACCGCTGCCTGTTCATCGACGACACCGCCGACAACGTCGTCGCGGCCCGCGCAGTGGGGATGGCCGCCGTCCACTACCGCCGGATCGAGGACCTCGAGGACGCCCTGTCCGCGTTCCTCCTCGCGTGAAGGGGCCCCCGCCGGTCCGGCGGGGGCCCCTTCGTCGATCAGCCGGTCAGGCGATCAGTGGCCGTAGCCCTCGCCCTCGGTGTGGTGCTTGTCGTCGTGGCCCGACGCGTTGACGCAGGTGTTGCCGAACGCGGGGTTCAGCAGACCGATCACGTTCACCGTGTTGCCGCAGACGTTGATCGGGACGTGCACCGGGACCTGGAGCAGGTTGCCCGACAGGACACCGGGGGAGCCCACCGCCGCACCGTGCGCTCCGGCATCGGCGACGGCCAGACCGGCACCGGCGACCACGGCGCTACCGGTGACAGCGGTGATGGCGAATGCCTTCGCGATACGCGACATCAAGATCTCCTCGTGAGATGTGGGGCGCCGCAGAATGTGCGGCATTTGACATGGCATACAACGCAGGGGCGGCCGTGGGGTCACGGCCGTTGGGCCTACCCGGTGACGGGAAAACGCACCGAGGCGAAATACGGCCGCACCTGGCTCACGCTGCCGGGCGGCAGCACCGCGACGGCCCGGCCCGAGCAGCCCCGGTCCCGGTAGAGGCTCGCCGAGCCCCGGGTCCCGTTCGTGACCGCCCGGGCGCCGCCGCCCTCGGCCTCGACGCAGCCCTTCGGCGAGGTGAGCCCGTGGACCTGGTCGTCCTGGCCGACGTACTGGAAGTCCGGCCCGGTGGCGGCCAGGGCCGGGGCGCCGAGCAGCGTGGCGCCCGCGAGCAGCAGGACGGGCACCGTGGTGTGGTGGATACGCAGGAATCGCATGCCCGTCCAACCTGGGCGGGCACGGGCACGGTCACGCCTTGTCACCCGTTGGACGGCTGTGCGACCGTGCGCCCAGCACCAGGGTTCAGGAGGACGGGATGAGCGCAGTGGGCGACGCCGCAGCCGGCGGCCGGCCGAGGGTCAGGACCGCGGTCGGCGTGGTCGAGGGCCGCACCGCGGCCGACGGCAGCGCCGTCTTCCGGGGCATCCCGTACGCCGCCCCGCCCGTAGGCGCCCTCCGCTTCGCGGCGCCCCGGCCCCCGGCCGCCTGGGACGGCGTGCGCGACGCCACCGCCTTCGGCCCCACCGCGCCCAAGATTCCGTACCCGGACACGTTCGCGGCCCTGCTGCCCGACCCCGAGATCCCCGGGGACGACTGCCTGAGCGTGAACGTGTGGACCCCCGATCCGGCGCCCGGAGCGCGGCTGCCCGTCATGGTGTGGATCCACGGCGGGGCGCACACCCGCGGCTCCTCGGCCGTCCCCGTGTACGACGGCTCGGCCTTCGCCCGCGACGGGATCGTGCTCGTCTCCTGCAACTTCCGCCTCGGCGTCCTCGGCTACGGCCTCTTTCCCGACGCGCCCGCCAACCGGGGCCTGCTCGACCAGATCGCCGCCCTGGAATGGGTCCGCGACAACATCGCGGCCTTCGGTGGGGACCCCGCCCGCGTCACCGTCTTCGGCGAATCCGCCGGAGCCATCAGCATCGGCGCCCTCCTGGCCGCCCCGCGTGCGGCCGGACTCTTCGCCCGGGCCGTCCTCCAGAGCGGAGCTCCCGAGGTCCTGCCGCGCGACAAGGTGCGCACCGTGGTCCGGCGGATGGCCTCGCTCCTCAAGGTGGACGCCACCGCCGAGGCCTTCACGGCCACCGCCCTGCCCACCCTCCTCGCCGCCCAGGCGGCCGTGCTGCGCCGCTCGGGCCCGCTCCTCGGCGGCCCCGCCTTCGGCCTGGTCGCCGATCCCGCCACGGTCCCGGAGGCCCCGCTCGACGCCCTGACCGCTTCCGGGGCCTCCGCCGACGTGCCCCTGCTCCTCGGATGGACCAGTGACGAGTACCGGCTCTGGCTCGCCCCCACCGGCGGGATGCAGCTGCTGGACCGGCTGGGTCCGCTCGCCGTGGCGCTCGCCCGGGCCCGCGCCGGCAAGGGCCGGGCCGACGTACGGACGCTGCGCGCCACCCGGCCCGGGGCGGGTCCGGCCGAGCTCGCCGGCCAGCTGCTCACCGACCGGCTGCTGCGCGACCCGCTGCGCAGGCTCGCCGGGGCACCGCGGGCGGCGCCGAGCTACCTGTACGAGTTCGGCTGGCCCTCCGGCATCCCGGGGCTCGGCGCCTGCCACGCCCTGGAGATCGGCTTCGTGTTCGACACGCTCGCCGCGCCGGAGGCCTCCTGGCTGGCCGGGCCGGACGCCCCACAGGCCCTGGCCGACGAGATGCACGCGGCCTGGGTGCGGTTCGCGGCGACCGGTGAGCCGGGCTGGGCGGCCTGGGACGGCGACGGCCCGCCGAAGATGTTCGGCGGGCCGGAGCCGGAACCGGAGTCGGTGCCGGAGGGGACGAGGGCGTCGACGCTTACTCGACGGGTCCTTCCATGACCTTGCTGATGAACTGGACCGGTCCCTCACCCATGTTGGGGACGTAGGTCTTGGCGTTGTGCTGGCCGCCCTTGATGACCCTCAACTCGGCGTGGACGGGCCCCTTGTTGCCGTAGGTGGCGATGAACTTCTGCACGTCCGGCAGGGTCTTCTTGTTGTTCTCGCTGTCGCCGACCTGGAAGGCGAGGTACACGTCCGGACCCTTGCTGTCGATGAGCTGCTTCGCCAGCACCTCCGGGTTGTTCTCGGCCTTCTCCTTGTCGTGGCCCTTCCACAGGGAGGAGTCCGGGACGATGTCCGGGCCGGAGGCGATCACGGCCTTGAACTTGTCCGGGTGCTTCAGCACGGCCTTCAGACCCGCGAACCCGCCGGTGGAGGAGCCCATGAAGGCCCAACCGTCACGGGACTTGACGGTGCGGAAGTTCGCCTTCATCAGGTCCGGGACGTCCTCGGTCAGCCAGGTGCCCATCTTGGGCTGGCCGGGTATGTCGGAGCCGTCCCAGTAGATGCCCTTGTCGTCCGGCGCCGGGTTGAGCACCGGCATGGCCAGGATGAAGGGCTTGCTCTTCCCTTCGGCGTACCACTTGCTGATGCTGGTCTGCAGACCGAGGTCGGTGCCCATCCAGTAGTTGCTCGGGAAACCGGCACCGCCCGGGAGGGCGATCATGACCGGGAAGCCGCTCTTGGCGAACTTCGGGTCGTTGTACTCCTTGGGCGCCCAGACCCAGACCTTGCCCTTGAAGCCCGACTTCTTGCCGTCCAGTGTGGTGACGGCCACGTGGGTGCCGTCGGGCAGGGTCATCGAGTTCTTGAACTCGGCGGCCGGGCCGGTCGGCATCAGCATCTTGGAGTTGGCCGGCTGCTGCGGTGCGTCGTTCTTCTTGCCGCTCCCGCCCGCGGGCTGCTGCCCGAAGGACACGGCGGAGCCCTTGTCGGTGAAGGGGGGTATCTCGAAGTGGTTCATCACGAGCGCCGATATGCCCGCGAGCGCGAGGACGGTGGCCCCCGCGATCGCCCAGCGCCGGCCCCGGGACTTCCGGCGCGGGGGCTCGGGCTGCTCGTGCTGGTCCTGCGGCTCGTACCCGTACTGCGGCTGCTGCCCGTACGGAGGCTGCGGCCGGCCGTGGGGCGGCTGCTGCGCGCCCCCGGCCTCGTACGGCTGCTGTCCGTACGGCTGGCCGTACTGGTCGCCGTGGGGCGGCTGCGGGCTCTGCCCTTGCGGCCGGTACGGCTGGTACTGCTGCCCGTCGGGTGCGTACGACATGTGCGGTGGCTCTCCGGCTGGTGCTGCCCCAGAGGGGCGGGGTGGTCTGGAAGCTGGATCCTTCCGTTCGAAGGATGAACGAAAGCACGGCAGGGTTCCGTATTTTTCCTACTCTTGGGGTTCCCTGGGGGATCCCATTGCCTGCCGCCCGTACGGCACATGGAGTTCCCCTGCCCGCCGCCGTACATCCCTGGCCCATGCAGGGGCCGCTGGGTATGGTGCCCCCGCCCAGCCCCGGACC
>NZ_JARAYQ010000103.1:0-27810 GCF_033794505.1 Streptomyces sp. MB09-01
GCCGACCACCCCGAAAAGGGGGCGGCACGCGTGTGGACGCAGAGGGCCGCGAGGCTCTGGGACGCTCCCGGGGCGGGCTGACCAGCAAGGTCCACCTGCCGGCGGATGACCGTTGCCGACCGCTGGTTTGGCTGACATCGCCCGGCCAGCGCGGGGACAGCCCGATGCTCATCCCGCTCATGCAGGCCCTGAACATGGCCCGCACCGGAGCCGGTCGCCCGCGCACCCGGCCGGACCGGGCCCGTGGCGACAAGGCGTACTCCAGTCGCGCCAACCGCGCCTACCTGCGTAAACGTGGAATCAAGGCAACGATCGCCCAGCCGGACGACCAGCGTGCGAAGCGCCGTAAACGCGGCCGAGCCGGCGGTCGCCCGCCAGCCTTCGACCGCGAGCAGTACCGCCAGCGCAACACCGTCGAACGCTGCATCGGGAAGCTGAAACAGCACAGGGCAGTCGCAACCCGGTACGACAAACGCGACTACATCTTCAACGGCACCCTGGCCACAGCAGCCATCGTGATCTGGCTACGCGACCTCATCAAAGAGCCATCAGACACTGCCTAGTGGGCTACCCCAGTTCAAGGGACGGCTGCCTGGGCTGTCACGGACGTACAGAGGCCGGAACGGGTCGCTGTGGTCTGAGCTGAGAACTTCCCGCCGTGCCCGTTGCGTCACGCCGCCTCCCACGGGTCCTCGCGTCGGAGGGCTTCGGACCTGGCCTCGATCTTCCGGATGTGGTCCTCCAGGGCCCGTGCCCGCTCCTCGAGAAGTGCTTCTCTGGCGACTGCCGCTCGGAGCCTTCCCCGTACGAAGGCCAACTCGTGGGCTTGGGGGTTGACGACGCGGAGGGCGTCCGTATGCATGCCGAGCAGGTAGGGCAGCAGGTCTGGCTCGACGGAGTGCCCGCTCGCCTCCGCCTCCCGCACGAGCGTGTGCACGAACTCCACGGGCGGCAGGCGGCTGCCGGCGAGGTACCGCGACACCGAACTCGCGTCGTAGTGATGGCGTGCGGCGAACCGGCGTGTGGAGATCTCCAGTAGGCCGAACACCCTGCGCAGTGAGGTGGCCAGGGCGAGGACCTCGGACGGCAGGTCCGCAGGGAGGGGCCGCAGCCGGCTGGGCCGGGCGGCTTCGTCGGGTGCGGGTCCAGGTGTTTCTGCGGTCCGGTCCACAGGGGTCGGTTCCGGCAGCCGTACGGCCGGCAGCAGGTCCTGAACAGGGCGGGGGGCAGGGAGGTCCGGTGCGGCCACCCGGTGCCGACGCACCGTTGGTCGGGGCCGGGCGGCCTCGCGGACCTTCAGCCGGTGCCGGGTCCGCAGCCAGGCCGCCTCGGTGACCGTGATCCAGCCGTCCGGGGAGCCGTCCACGTGCTTCCGCAGCCAGGGCCGGTTCCGGTAGGCGTGCAGCAGGCAGCCGCGGACCAGGGCCACGACCAGGGCGTCCGACGGGACGGTGGTGCGGTGCGGGGCGCAGGCGTCTCCGAGGCTGCTGCGGGCGTGCCCCGTGAGCCGCGACAGCCTGTGCAGCGAAGGCGAACCCGCCCACAGCCGCAGTTCGCGCAGGAGGGCGATGTATGCGGCGGCGTCGGAAGCCTGCGCCGGATCCGGCGGGGTGGCGGCCCACGGCTCGCCCGGCCAGAGCCGGTCCGCCCCGCGGGCAATGAACCACTGCTCGGTCCAGTACTGCCGGTCGCCCCGGCAAGCCTCGGCGTACGCCAAGGTCAGGTTCAGGTTCGGCATCGTGTCGCCGGAGGCGGCGCCGGCCAGCGTCGAGACCGAGAAGGCGTGCCCGACGCGGGCAGCCATCGCACGGTAGGTGGGGTTCCCGGCGCCCCGGCGCAGGGCCCGCAGCCGCAGGGCGAACGCCTCGAACGGAGCGTCCGGGGCGATCGGCTTCTCGGGTCGGGGCATCAGCGGCTCCGGCCGGTTTCACGGGCGGCGGCCGCCATCGTGACCAGGGCGGCCACGGCGGCCGACAGGTCGTATCCGAGCGCGACCAGCACGATGACGATGACGGCCACCGGAAGGAGCGTCGGCACCGTGAACGATCGACCGCCGGGCAGCCCGACGCAGAAGCTGTTGCTGTTGGTGTTCATGTGAAAGTCCTTGGTCCGGACGGGATATGAAGGTGCGTCACGGATTGCCGCCCGTGCCGCGGCTTCAGCCTGGCACGACGGTTCGGCGGCAGACCACCCTGTCCGGGGCGGGTGTTTTCCGGCTGTGTACGGCTGCACGTAAACGTCGGGCACAGCGCTCCGAAGGGGTTGTCCGGGAACATCCGGGACTGGCCGGACAATGCCTGGGGCGACCGCAGGTCGGACCGGCCGTTGTCCGAGGCCGTCCGGGATCGTCCCGGCTGCAGTTGCCCCCTCCTGCAACGAGGCCGGGGAGCCGAACATCTCCTCGTAGGCAGCTTCAGGTCCTGGTCCGGACGGGGCGGCCGTACGCAGCACAACGCGGGGCCCCCGTTGCCGCGGGGGCCCCGCACCACAGCTCGAAAGGCGGGGTCGGCCGGCTTCACCGAAGCGGCCGGTCATCGGCCTCCCCGGGCGCGGACTCCTGCGCCCCGTGCCGGTTCCGGCGCCACCGCCGAGAATCCCTTCGCGCCGCCGCGATCGTCGTCCTCCGGCCGCAGACGCCCGGTCGCCCCGCCCGCGGGGTTACACGGTCACGGCGAAGGACCCTTCGCAGAAGGCATCGTCCGCGGGCCCATGAGCGGTAGGCGGCGCCCTTCCAGGGAGTGCGTCCAGCCGGTTGCGCCGGATCCCTGATGTGGGGTCAGGGTCTGACCAAGGCCCGGCCAGGGCCATCCCCGACGAACGGGGCAGGGCTGGGTGGGCAGACTCACCTGGACTTGATCATCACGTTCCAAGTGGAGTTGCCCCTATGCGCCGTTCCTCGGCCCTGGCACTGACCGCCTCCCTGGCGTTAGGTGTCATCGCCCCCGCGCAGGCCGCCACCGCCGCCACAGCTGCCTCCGCGCACGCCGGCACCGCCTCGGACCTCGACCGTGCCGCCCTGCGCAAGGCGATTTCCCTGGGCCCGGACGACGGTGCCGCCGGTGTCGTGGCCCACGTGTACGAGAACGGACAGAGGTGGCGCGGTACCTCCGTGACATCAACGCCGGCAAGCTCATCAGCCCCGATGGGCACTTTTGCATGGGCAGTATCAGCAAACCCATGGAGGCGGTGATCCTTATCCAACTGTCCGCCGAGGGCCGCGTAGACCTGGACCGGCGCATCCAGCACTACCTGCCCGGGCTGCTGCCGGAGGACCGGTTCGCGGAGCCGATCAGCGTCCGGCAGCTGCTCGACCACACCAGTGGCCTGCCCCAGGACTTCGAGGGCTCCCCGGCCGCCTCCGCGGACGAGGCGATCGAGCGCCGCCTCGAGTACCTCTCCTTCGACGAGGTCATCGAGAAGACGCTCCGCGCCGTGGGCAGCACCGGTCCCGCCAGGGGAACGGCCTGCTTCAGCGTCGGCCTGATGTCCGTGCCGCTGCCCGACGGTTCGGTCCTGTGGGGCAAGACGGGCTCTGAGCCGGGATACCGGAGCGGCGTCTTCGCCTCCCCGGACCTCAACCGGCGCGCGGTATAAGCATCGGCTGGTCCTGCGGCGCAACCGCAGGCTGGCGGCGGCCGAGGCGAAGGGCACGGGGTCCGACGAGAAGGCCGAGGTCTCCTCCGGCGTCTGAGCCGGGCCGCCGGGCGCGGATGGATCGTGCAGGACGTGCCCACGGCCGGAAGGCCGACAGCCTCACCGCCGACCGTCCACGCGCTCGTTCGGAGACGGCCGACAGCCGCTGCTGGACGGCCGTGTCGTGGGCGGTGATCCGTCACATGGCCGCTGACGACGAGTCACGCAAGATCAAGTAACGCCAACGGAATCACGAGACGTGAGCCTGTGGTCCGGTGTGGTCCGGTGTGGAGCGGTGAAGTGGTCCGGTGTGGTCCGGTGAAGCAAGAGGAATCCGTTGTCCTGGGCAACGGTGTAGTAGCCGCCGAGGCGGGCTTGGTCGAGGGCGTGGGATTCGTCCTGGGCTGACATCGGGAACCCCATGGGGTACTTGGCGTCAACAATGATCCAGTCGGCTGTGAGGGGGATGTCGGGGAAGCCGAAAAGGGTCACCGTGCACCGGTCGGTGAGGTGGGGGACGAGGCGGTTGGCGGCGGCCACGGTCGCGTTGTCGGGAATCAAGTCCATGACGCGGTGCGCGGCTGCGGCTCGTGGTGGGGTCTGCCAGGTCACCGGATCGGCGAGTTGGGAGAGGGGGGAGCCGGCGATCAACAGAACGGTCATGGCGCTGCTGATGGCCAGTCCGGTGCGCAGGGTGCGACGGTCCTGCGTCGAGCTGTAAGGGGCCCAGCGGTTCAGGGAGTGGACGAAGGCCCCGAAGACGACCGGCATCAAGATGGCGCTGTAGTGGTGACTGGTCCCCCAGTGGGGCGGATACTCGGACAGGAAGCGCCAGCAGAGCGTGGGCAGAGCCAGCAGCATCAACGGGGAGCGCAGCGCCATGAACGCGGTGGGCGCCAGCAGCAGGACCAGGGTGATGACTTTGGTCTGCGGGGTGATCAGGTCCATGGGCAGGTGCAGCAGGCCGAGCAGGGAGCCGCCCGGTGACCCGGCTCCGGCGAAGCTCCCCGAGTGGGAATAGGAATGGTCGGGGTTGAAGGCCGGAATGATGACGAAAATTTCCAGCAGGCTGCCCGCCAGCCCCACGAAGGCAGTGGCCGTGCCCAGGCGCCGCGAGCCCTGCCAGGCGATGTAGGCGCCGATCACCATGACCGTGAGGCCCAGATCCTCCTTCACCAGGAGCAGCGGCAGCGCCCATCCCGCGGCCGCGCGCCAGCGCTCGTTGCCCAGGGCCGTCACCGAGAAGGCGAGGAGCGGCACGGCGAAGCAGATCTCGTGGAAATCGAAGGCCACTGTCGAGGCGATTCCCCATGAGGCCCCGTAGCCGGTGCCGGTCACGAGTGCTGCCGTCCGTCCGTGAGCCTGGTAGGCCCAGCGGCTCAGCGGTACGACAGCAACGGCGAGAAGGGCTGCCTGGGCCACGAGCAGGGTCATCGGCGAGGGGAAGATCCGGTAGGCGGGGGCGAGGCTCGCGAGGGCCGGGGAGAAGTGGTCGCCGAGCAGATTGAAGCCGGGCCCCTTCAACGCCGAGACCGGCGCACGGCCCTGGGCGTAGGAACGAACGGCCTGCTCGAAAATTCCGAGATCGTAGCCGGTGGTGAGCAGCCTCTGGTGCAGCCGCACGGACAGTGCCGTGTACAAGGCGAAGAACACCGCGGCAAGGGCCCACGGCAACGCACGACCGGGGGGCAGCCTCCCCCGCAGACGTCCCCCGCCTGCGGGGGAGGGCTCCGGACGTGTGAAGGCCCCCAGCAGGCTCACTGACTGGTCCCGTTCGCTTGACGTGGTCCTTTACCTCGCGGCCCAAGACCGTGTCCTCAGGCCAGTACGGGATCGACAATGAACGACACCACGCGCCCATTCACTCCGGACACGCCGGTGCGGGAGCGACCTTGGGCCTTCTGTGGGGGTCTTGGTGCGTCAGGAATCCACCACCGAGCGCAAGGGTGTAGTACCCCACCTGGTCCCTTGCTGGAGGTCGGTTCGGCCCAGGTGCTTGACCTCACAGCCCCTGCCGTCGCCCGACGGCAGGGGCGGGGGCGCGGCGCCCGACTCACCGGCCCCGGCGGGTTGGGCCCGCCGAGGCTTGGGGCCGATGGTGGACGACCCTCTGCCGACGTGCAGCGGCGCGGCGATACTGAAGGAGAGCCGACTGCTCAACCCCTGATCGATGATCACTCTGGGTAGTCGCCGCGGCTATGCCCGCTGTGCGGTCCGGCAGGTCGAGCAGGTCGAGCAGGTCGAAGGGTGGCAGCGATGGACGCACCGGCGCCGGGATCGGGTGAGGTGCCCGAGGACCCGTTCGCGCTGCACAACTCTGCCTCGGCGGTGCTGGACGCCCACGGCAGGGTCGTCGGCTGGAGCGAGCGCGCACAAGAGCACCTCGGCTACCTGCCCGATGAGGTCCTGGGCCGCATGGCCTCGGAATTCTTGTTCGATTCCCGTGATCGTGAAGCGGTCCGGGAGGCAGCGGCGGCGTGCGAGCGCGACCGGGGCTGGTCCGGCGTCCTGCCCGTCCTGCACCGCAGCGGGCGACGGGTGGAGCTGGGCTTCCGCGCCCGCGCTGTCATCCGCGCCGGCTCGGCCCGCGAGTGGTTCCTCGTCGTCGCCCCGGCGGAGGAGGTGCTCCAGTGGGAGACGGATCGGTCGGTCCTCGACGGTCTGTTCCGGCGCTCCCCGATCGGTCTGTCCGTCCACGCCCCCGATCTGAGCATCCTGCGGATCAACCGGGCGCTGGCCCGGTTCACCCAACTTTCCGCGGCGGAGATGCGGAGCCGACGCATCGGCGACTTCCTCATCGGTCCGGACCTGGAGACCATCGAAACCCGGCTGCGACGGGTGCTGGAGACGGGCGCCCCCCTGATCTTCACGGAGCAGCCCTGTCGCCTGAGGAATGACCCCGGCCGCGAGCGGGTGGTCTCGGTGTCGGCGTTTCGGATGGAGGACCCCTCCGGCGGGATCCTCGGAGTCACCCAACTGGTGGAGGACGTCACCGACCGCTACCGGGCCCGGCGGCGGCTCGCCCTGCTCAACCGGGCGAGCGCCCGCATCGGGACCACACTGGATCTCGCCCAGACCACCCGGGAGCTGGCCGACGTCGCCGTCCCCGACCTCGCGGACGCCGTCTCGGTGGATCTGCTGGAGTCGGTCGCCCGAGGCGACGAGAGCGCCGAGGAAGCGAGCGGACCGGTCCGCAGAATGGCCGTCCAGTCGGTCGTGGCAGAGGCTCTGGGGGTGATGTACTCCGCCGGGGAGGTCTTCCAGTTCGACCCTCGTACCCCGCAGGCCAGGTGCCTCGCCGAGCAGCAGCCCATCCTCGAACCAGTGCTCCAGAGCAGCCCCGGCTGGTACTTCCAGGATCCGGAGCGCACACAGCGCGCCCTCGACCTGGACGCTCACTCACTGATCGTCGTACCGCTGACGGCCCGCGGTCTGCTCCTCGGCCTGCTCAGCCTGTGGCGGGCCAAGCGGCCCGAGCCGTTCGAGGAGGACGACCTCACCCTCGCAGAGGAATTCGCCGCGCGGGCCGCCCTGTGCATCGACAACGCCCGCCGCTACACCCAGCAGCACCAGGCCGCGCTGACCTTGCAGCGCAGCCTGCTGCCGCAGGCGCTGCCCGAGTACAGCGCGGTCGAGGTCGCGCACCTCTATCTGCCGGCCGATCCCGCCACCGGCGTCGGCGGCGACTGGTTCGATGTCATCCCGCTTTCCGGAGCACGTGTCGCCCTCGTCGTCGGCGATGTCGTCGGCCATGGTCTGCACGCCGCGGCCACCATGGGCCGCCTGCGCACCGCCGTGCACACCCTGGCCAGCCTCGACTACGCTCCGGACGAGGTCCTCTCCCACCTGGACGACCTGGTCAACCGCCTGGCAGCTGAGCAGGAGCCTGCCGACGGACGCTCGCGGGGCCAGCAGATCGTCGGCGCGACGTGCCTCTACGCGGTCTACGATCCCACCTCCCGGCGCTGCACCCTGGCCCGGGCGGGTCATTTGCCCCCCGCCGTGGTGACCTCCGACGGCACGGTGAGCATGCCCGACCTTCCCGAGGGGCCGCCGCTGGGGCTGGGCGGACTCCCGTTCGAGTCCGCCGAATTGGAACTCGCCGAGGGAAGTCTGCTGGCGCTGTACACGGACGGCCTGGTCGAGGCCCGTGGCCTCGACCTCGACGAGGGGCTCGACCGGCTGCGAGAGGCCCTGTCCCGGCCCGGCCGCTCGCTGGAGGAGACCTGCACGGACGTGCAGAACGCCCTGCTGCCGGATCACCCACCGGATGACGTCGCACTGCTCCTCGCCCGCACCCGCGTCCTGGCGCCGGAGCAGGTCGCCTCCTGGGAACTGCCCGCAGAGCCGACCGCCGCCTCCCGGGCACGGGACCTGACGGAGACCACGCTGACCAGGTGGGGCCTGGGGGAGCTGGCCTTCACGGCCGAACTGGTCGTCAGTGAACTGGTCACCAACGCCTACCGGTACGGCGGCGGCACGCCGCTGACCCTGCGGCTCATCCGCGACCGCAGCCTGATCTGCGAGGTCTCCGACAGCAGCAGCACCGCTCCGCACCTACGACGGGCGCGCACCACTGATGAAGGCGGGCGCGGCCTCTTCCTGGTGGCCCAGCTCACCGAACGATGGGGCACCCGCTACACCCGGGACGGCAAGACCGTCTGGACGGAGTTCCCCCTTGCCACATGGGCTCCGTCGGCATGAGCGTCCGACTCGGGCTCCACCGAGGATGCCGGAGGGATCACCACGGGACCTGCCGGTAGTCCTTCAGGAGGACGCCGTGTATGGGCGCGCCGGCCTGCCCTTGCACGATGGGATGGTAGATGCGGGCGGCGCCGTCGACGATGTCCAGTGGCGGGCGCCAGCCGGTGGCGGCGTGCCGCTCCCGCGCGGGGAGGGGTTTCTCATCGGTGACCCACCCGGTGTCGACGCTGCAGGTGTGGATGCCGCGGGTGGCCAGGTCGGCTGCGCTGGTGCGGGTGAGCATGTTCAGGGCGGCTTTGGCCATGTTGGTGTGCGGATGGTCGCTGGTCTTGTTGCGCACGGTGAACTGGCCTTCGACTGCCGAGACGTTGATGAGGTAGCGGTGGGGGTGCGGGGAAGCATCGAGGAGGGGCAGCAGGCGGTCGGCGAGCAGGAACGGCGCGATGACATTGACCAACTGGACTTCCAGCAGCTCGGTCGGGTCGATCTGTCCCAGACGCAGCGTCCAGGAGTTGATGGCGGTCGTCTCGGGCAGCAGACCCGCCTCGTCGACGCCCTCCTGCGGCAGTGGAGCGGCCACTGAGGCGTCAGCCGTGTGTGCGGTACCGGCCAGGGCTTCGGGCACTCGGAACCGTGGGGCGAGCTCCGCCGTCCACGGCAGAGGTGCGGTCCGTGGGCCGGGTACGGAGAATCCCGGAGCGGTCCAGATCTGCGGCGCGGTGAGGGACGCGGGGGTCGGCGTCGGTTCGGCGGCAGACAGCGCGGCGTACGCCTCAGGAGAGCGGCGCAGGGTTTGGGCAGCGTTGTTGATCAGAACGTCCAGGGGTAGCCCCTGGGAGAGCATGTGGTCCGTGAACGCGAGAACCTGCCGGGGATCGCGCAGGTCCAGGGCGGCGATCCGCAGCCGGTGCCACCAGTCCGCGGCGCCGGGGGCCGCCGCGAACCGGCGCACCGCGTCCTGGGGGAAGCGGCTGGTCACAGTGAGCTCGGCTCCGTCCCGAAGGAGCATCAGCGCGACCTGGAAACCGATCTTGACGCGCCCGCCGGTCAGCAGCGCACGACGGCCGGTGAGGTCGGTGCGCGTCGTGCGGTGGGCGAGATTCACGCCGGCGCATTCGGGACACAGCAGGTGGTAGAAGTCGTGGACGTGCCGGTAGTGGTTCTTGCAGACATAGCAACGCTGGGGGCGGTTCAGCAGCCGTGACGGCCCGTCACCGGCCGGCGTACGGTCGGGCAGCCGGCGCTCCGCGGAGGGCCCGGGGCGAAGCTGAACGTATTCGCGGACCGTCAGGCCCCGCTCCGGCGGCGCCGGGGCGGGCAGAGCGGCGTCCATGACGCGGTCGCAGGCGCCCATCGCGGTGGCGGCGAGCAGCTTGGCGTCGGCCGCGGCCCGCGCTGCGCGTGCCTCGGCACGGCGTCGAAGGCGGCCGTCGCGGACGAGTTCACCGGCGGCCTGTTCCAGCAGGCGGCGCTGAGCATCGTCCGCGGGTAGCTGCCGTGCCTGGTCGATCAGGTCCAGGCAGGTCTGTATGCGCTCACTGTCCATGGGGTGCCTTATGTGTGATGGATCGTTCGCGGCTCTCCCCCCACCTGGTGGCGTCCGTCGCACGTGGACGACCGGGCCACGCGCAGTGAAGGGCGGCCGGGCGCCAGTGGGGATGACGGGGAAGGCGCGCTCACGGCGGACGCGTAGCACGGGCGCTGCGTCCGGAGTGATGATCAGAATAAGTCGTAGTCGGGAAAGCCGGGTGCCTTTTCCGGCCCGGACCCCGCGCCCGGCGTAGAGCTCCCTGACCGGAGCGACGGGCTGGTGGTGTGCGCGCCTCCTCCGGGCGCGGCGTGCGGACCGGCCCCGCCGCCGGTGCCGTGCTCACTCCACCGAGACGGAGTCGAGCTGCTCCTCGAGGGCCGCCAGCGTCCGGTAGCAGGGCATCACCTGGGCGATGGAGGCGTTCGGCTCGCGGCCCTCGCGGCCCTCGCGGCCCTCGCGGATGGCGGCGACGAACTCGCGGTCCTGCAGTTCGATGCCGTCCATCGAGACGTCGACCCCGCTCACATCGATCGGCTCGTCCTTGCCGGTGACCAGGTCGTCGTACCGCGCGATGTAGCTGCCGGTGTCGCCGATGTAACGGAAGGACGTGCCGAGCGGCCCGTCGTTGTTGAACGACAGCGACAGGTCAGATGGCGCCGCTTTCCGTGCGCAGCTGGATCGACCTGTCCATCGCGATGCCGAGCTCGGGGCGGATCGGGCCCTGGACCGCGTTGGCCCGCACGATCGGCGAGCCGGTCTGGTAGGCGAACAGGTCGACGGTGTGCGCGGCGTGGTGCCACAGCAGATGACCGGTCCAGGTCGAGGCAGACCAGCGTCTGCTCGGCGTGCAGGAGTGTGGGCGTGGCGAGGACGACGGCGTCGATGTCGTCCATCGCCCGTACCTCCTCCAACGTCGCGACGCCGCGGCCGACGCCTCGTTCCGCGGCGAAACTCCGGGCGCTTTCGAAGGTGCCGCTCACGACGGCGGCCACCTCGACGCCCTCGATCCGCCTGAGCGCGGCCGCGTGCTCGGCACCGAAGGCGCCACTCCGGCCAGGGCGATCCGGACGGTCCGGTCGTCAGTCAGGTCACTCCTTCACGCCGGGCTCCTGGGACGGATGCGGCCGGCGTTCGGCGTGCTGAGCACGCCTGGCGCCGGCCGCGCGCCTTCTACCTGAGCGTGGCTACGTGCCCACGGGGATGCTCTGATCACCAACGCCGTGCGCGCGGTGGCGTCCGGGTCGAGATGCTCTCGTCGGCGCAGACCGACCCGCCGGCGTCGGCCGGCGCGAGTCGCGCAACGAACGTGCGCTCGCATTGGTGCGGCGGTGTGGCGGGTCGGCCCGTGCGGCAGTGCGGTGGTGTGACGGTGCGGCAGTGCGGTGGTGGCGGTGCGGCGGTGCGGCGGTCAGTTCGTGCGGCGGGAGCGGGACAGGGCCAGCCCTCCGAGGACCATGCTGATCAGCCCCACCACCAAGGCCACGAAGGCCACGCCGCGCCCGTTGCCGGTGCCGATGCCACTGTCGGAGGTGGCCACAACGAGCCCGCCGACGGCCAGGGCGAACAGTCCCGCCACCAAGGCCAAGCCGGCCCGGCTTGGCCGTGAGCCGGCGCCGACACGACCGGCGGAGCGCAGGGCCCGCCCACCGATGACCACGCCGGTCAGCCCTACCAGCGCGGCCACGGTGGCACCGAGCCGCCCGGCGCTCATGGTGAAAACGCTGGCGGCGACCGGCTGGAACGCGACGTGCGCGGCCTCGGGTGCGGCAAGCAGGAATCGGACCGACATGAGGTGCTCCTTCTTCACGACTTGATGTGGTCCGAGCATGTCCGCCGGACCCACCGCCGGTCGTCCGGCAGCCGCAGGCAATTCGAGCTGCCGTCGATGCCGCATCCGGCTACCGCGGACGCGGCAGCCGCCGCGAAGGTACTGCGTGCGCGGTAGTCGTCCGCTCGTCCGGGAGCGTGACTCGGCCGCTGCAAGATCCGGCTAGGGTGCGCGCATGGGTACAGGACGGTTCGGTGTTCGGGCCGCAGTCAGAGACTGGGCGATCGCCGTCTGCGTTGCGGCGGTGCTGCTGGTCACCGGCCTGTCCGGGCAGCACTCCGCCACGAGCCTCGACCTGTTCGGCTGCGCACTGTTGGTGGTCGGCGGCCTGGCGCTCGCGGCGGGGCGCCGGGCTCCGGTGCCCGTGCTGGCCGTCACCGGGTCGTGCGCGGTGGGTTACCAGGCGGCCGGTTTCGACGTGCCGGCCGTCGCGTACCTGTTCGCGGTGTACGCGGCCATGCGGGCGGGACACCGCGCCGTCACGGTGGTTGCGAGCGTGGCCGTGCTGGCCGCCCTTCCCCTCGCCGCCCTGGCCTCGGGCCTGCACGACACGGGCGAGGCGTTCGCGCAGGCCCGCGGCGCCCTCGAGATCGCCTGGCTGATCGCCGCCGGCGCCGCGGGCGAGGCGCTGCGGCAGGCCGAGCGACGGGCGGACGAAGCCGAGCGCACCCGCGAGGAGACGGCGCGGCGTCGCGCCGACGAGGAGCGGTTGCACATTGCGCGTGAGCTGCACGATTCACTCGTCCACCAGATCTCGATCATCAAGGTGCAGTCCGAAGTCGCCGTCCACCTGGCCCGCAAGCGCGGGGAACAGGTGCCGGAGGCCCTGCTGGCAATCCAGCAGGCCGGTCGTGAGGCGACGCGGGAACTGCGAGCGACGCTGGAGGCGTTGCGCGACGACGACACGGCCCCGCCACGTGGGCTCGACGATGTCCCGGAACTGGTGGAACGATCCCGCACGAGCGGCCTGGACTCGACCCTGACGATCGGTGGCGAACGGCGCGACGTGCCGGCAGCGGTGGAACGGACCGTCTACCGGATCGTTCAGGAGTCCCTGACCAACATCGCCCGACACGCCGCCGCTACCAGCGCATCGGTCCACATCGACCACCGCGCCGACGCCCTGACCGTATGCATCGATGACGACGGCAAGGCGACCCCGGGCACCGCCCCGACGTCCGGCGTCGGGCTGCTCGGGATGCGCGAACGCGTGACCGCCCTCGGTGGCCGGCTGCGCGCGGAACCGCGTACGGACGGCGGGTTCACCGTCCAGGCCGAACTCCCCGTGGACCGGACGTCATGATTCGTGTCCTGCTGGTCGACGACCAGCCGCTCATCCGCAGCGGATTCCGCGCGCTCCTCGACGTCGAGGACGACATCGAGGTGGTGGCCGAAGCCGGCGACGGGAAGGAGGGGCTGGCTCTGGCGAAAGAGCACCTGCCCGACGTCGCGCTCATCGACATCCAGATGCCGGTCATGGACGGCATCGAGGCGACCCGGCGCATCGCCGCGGACCCGACTCTGGCCTTGGTGCACGTCGTCATCCTGACCAACTACGGCTTGGACGAACACGTCTTCAACGCCCTGCGGGCCGGCGCCGCCGGATTCCTCGTCAAGGACATCGTGCCCGAAGACTTCCTGCACGCCGTACGCGTCGCCGCGCGCGGCGACGCCCTGCTGGCACCCTCGATCACCCGCAAGCTGATCAACAGGTACGTCACCCAGCCACTCAACACCGGCACCTGCACGGGCCTGGAAGAGCTGACCAACCGCGAACGCGAGGCCGTCGCCCTCGTTGCTCAGGGCCTGTCCAACGACCAGATCGCCGACCGCATGGTGATCAGCCCGACGACCGCGAAAACCCACGTCAACCGGGCCATGGTCAAGCTCCACGCCCGTGATCGCGCTCAGCTCGTCGTCCTCGCCTACGAATCCGGCCTGGTAACCCCACGCACCTCCTGACCGAGCGCCTCCAGGTTCTGTTGCGAAAGTGGATCTCGTTCGTTCGTGATCACCAGTCGTGGTGCGTGGTGATCTGACGAATGGCCAGTGGGCTCGGCTTGAGCCGTTGCTGCCGCGGGGCATCAAGCCGGGTCGTCCGCAACAACGGCCTCGGACGCTCCCGGGGTGGTCTGACGAGCAAGATCCCCCGAAGAGGAAGAAGGCGTCCAGCTGCTGGATCTTCCGTCCTGGCTGGAGTCCCGGGTCGGCCCGCTGCCGGTCGGAGGCGGCTGAGCCTCGAACGACGGGCGTTCGGTGCCCCGTGCGTAGCGGGAAAGGACGGCCGGCCAGCCGGCGGGTTCTGCCGACGCCCGACGTCCTTCGGCAAAGGGGCCGGGCCCTCGCCGCGGTACATCCGGCGGGAGGGCGGCGCGCGTCGGCGTGTGGCCGTGTTGCCGCGCCCTCCAGTGCTGCGGGAAGTCCACCTCCGCCCCGTCAGCGGCACGCGGCGGCGTCTTTCCACCGCTATCGCGCGGTTCACGTTTGGCAAGCATCTGCCATGGCGAGGACTTGCCGTCGTAAGGCCTTCACGACAGCAGTCACGGGTCGATAGACCCGTGGCATGTACTCCCCCTCTCACGCTTCCGCCTTCCGGCGCCGGCGCTGGCAGCTGGTCTCGGCCGCCACCGCGGTGCCACTGCTGGCGTCGGGGCTTGCGGTCCTGCAAGCGCCCGCACAAGCCGCTCCGAGCAAGCCCACCCGTCCCGCCAAGTCCTCGGCGACCCACAAGGTCACTCTGGTCACCGGCGACGTCGTCACGGTCACCACGATGGCCGACGGCAAGCAGAGCGCCGACGTCGACCGGCCCGAAAGCGCCGTCGGCGGTGTGAAGATCCAGCAGGTCAAGGGAGACCTGTTCGTCATCCCGGACGAGGCGGCGCCTCTCCTGGGCACGGACAAGCTCGACCGACGGCTGTTCAACGTCACCGACCTGATCGAGATGGGCTACGACGACGCGAAGTCGGCCTCGGTACCGCTGATCGCGACGTACACCCAGCCGAAGTCCCGCTCGGCCGGCGAGCCGACGGCACCCCGTGGCAGCAAGGTGACCCGCCAGCTCAAGGGCATCCGCGGTGCCGCGCTCAGCACCGAGAAACGGCAGGCCCGCACCTTCTGGACCACCGTCGCGCCGCAGGGCAGCCCCTCGCTGGGCGAGGGCGTGGCGAAGCTGTGGCTCGACGGCCGGGTGAAGGCCAGTCTGAAGGAGAGCGTGCCGTTGGTCGGGGCACCCGAGGCCTGGGCGGCCGGGTACGACGGCAAGGGCGTCAAGGTCGCGGTGCTCGACACCGGCATCGACGTCAACCACCCCGACTTCGCCGGCCTGATCGACGGCACGGCGAGCTTCGTGCCGGGTGAGGCCGTCACCGACGTCAACGGGCACGGCACGCACGTCGCCGGCACGATCGTCGGTTCGGGCGCCGCCTCCGCAGGCGACAACAAGGGCGTCGCTCCCGGCGCCGACCTCTTCGTCGGCAAGGTGCTCGGCGGTGCGGAGGGCTCGGGCCAGGACTCCTGGGTCATGGCCGGCATGCAGTGGGCCGCCGAGTCCGGTGCGGACGTCGTCAACATGAGCCTCGGCGATTCCTACCCGACGGACGGCAGCGACCCGATGTCGCAGACGGTGGACGCACTGTCCGAGCAGTACGGCACGCTGTTCGTCATAGCCGCCGGCAACTCCGGACCGGAGAGCATCTCCGCCCCGGGTGCGGCCGCCTCGGCGCTGACCGTGGCCGCCACGGACAAGCAGGACCGGCTCGCGTCCTTCTCCAGCACCGGCCCGCTGGCCTACTCCGGCGGTATGAAGCCGGACGTCGCGGCGCCCGGCGTGGAGATCACCGCGGCCCGTTCGCAGGAGATGACCGGCGGTGGTGAGGGCCCGTACCGCACCCTCAGCGGCACCTCGATGGCCACCCCGCACGTGGTCGGCGCAGCGGCCGTGCTGGCCCAGCAGCACCCGGACTGGACCGGCGCGCAGCTCAAGGAACACCTGATGAGCACCGCGAAGGGACTGGGCGACCAGTACTCGCCGTACGAGGTCGGCACCGGCCGTCTGGACGTGGCCGCCGCCGTGCGCGCCACGGTCCGCGGCACCGGCTCGCTCTTCTTCGGCAACCACACCTGGCCGCACGAGCCGAGCGACGCCGCGGTCACCAAGGACCTGACCTTCACCAACACCGGTTCGGCCGATGCCACCCTGAACCTGGCGCTGACCGGCGGCGGACCGTTCACGCTGGGGGCCACGAGGGTGACCGTCCCGGCGGGCCGCACCGCCGCCGTCCCGGTGACCGGTGACCCCAAAGCCGCCGCGGCCGGCCGGCACGCCGGCTACGTGACGGCCACCGACGCCGCCACCGGGCAGGCGGTGACCCGCACGTCCGTGGCGCTGCTCAAGGAGGAAGAGCGCTACGACCTGAACATCAAGCTGGTCGGCCGGGACGGCAGGCCCGCCGCCGGCTGGGTCACGGTCAACCTGGCCGGCGACTTCTGGCCCTGGTCGCTCTACGTCGACGGTTCGACCACCATGCGCATGGCGCCCGGCACGTACACCGCCGCGGGATACCTCGACGTGGCGGGCGAGCAGGCCGACCGCTCGGGTCTGGCCGTGCTGGTCGACCCGGAGACCGTGCTCAAGGACCGCTCCGCGGACGTGGTGCTGGACGCGAGCAAGGCACGCCTGCTGCAGACCGAGGCACCGCAGCGCACTGAGGACCGGCAGCGCAAAGTCGACTTCAACGTCCACTACAAGGGCCTCGACCCGTTCATGGACTACCGCGGCGCGTACGTGCTGCCGCCGACGTACGACGACGTCTACGTCGCGCCGACGGAACCGATGAAGCAGGGCGAGTTCATGCTGACCACCCGTTGGCGCAAGGGCGAGCCACAGCTCAGCCTGAGCACACCGGGCGGCCGGATCCGGTTCGAGGCACTGGTCCAGGCAGGCAGCGCCCTGGGCACCGCCCGGGACACGCTGGACGCCGTCTACGCGGGCAACGGCGCGGCGGCTGCGTACAAGAAGGTCAAGGCCAAGGGCAAGGTGGTCGTCATCGATCGCAGCGACGAGGTCTCGCCCCAGGAGCGCACCGAGGCCGCGGTCGCGGGCGGTGCGAAGGCGCTGATCGTGGTCAACGACGGGGTCGGCGCGCTGATGGAGTACGTCGGCGAATCGGCGATCCCGGTCGCCACCGTGCACCGCGACGCGGGCAAGGCCCTTGTCGCGACGGCCAAGGCCGGAGTCCTCAAGCTGACCGCGGAGCAGACCGAGTACACGCCGTTCGTCTACGACCTCACCCGGGAGTACCCCGGCCAGGTTCCGGACCGGCCCCTGGTCTACAAGCCGACCAAGGATGACCTCGCCCGGATCGACGCCCGCTACTACTCGGCAACGGGCGGCCGGTCGGCGGAGGGCTACCGGTCCGACTTCACCCTCAGCCCGTCGTTCAACCTCCCCGAGCGCGAGTGGCACCCGGGCACCCGCACCGAGTGGGTGACCCCGGGCCAGGTCTGGAGGGAGTTCCACGCGCAGGGCGTCGACACGGCCCTGCCATGGGTGATGGTGTCCGGCGACAACACGTACGCCAAGGGCAGCACCACCCGGCTGGACTGGTTCGCTCCGGCGACCCGGCCCGGCCAGAGCGAGTCCTTCGGCGTGTACAACTCCCGCTGGCAGAACCACATGACCTGGAACGTGCAGGCGTGGGCTTCAGCCAGCGACAACATGCGGCTGGGCGGCTTCCTGCAGTGGGGTGAGACGCCGACCCACCTGCAGGTCTTCCAGGGCGACCGGCTGATCCACGACAACCCCCACAGCACGGACATGCAGTGGGTGGAGGTGCCGGCGGGCAACCTGCCCTACCGCGCCGTCCTCGACGCCGAGCGGCCCGGTGACCTCTTCCGGTTGTCGACGCGCACCCACACCGAGTGGACGTTCATGTCCGACACCGTCGACTCGGACTTCTTCGAGCCCTTCTCGGTGCTGAACCTGGACTACGAGCTGGAGTCGGACCTGCACGGCGACGTCAACGCCAACGCGACCCGGGAGATCGCGCTCAAGCCGGTGGCGATGGGCCTCGGCACGGTGCCGGGCACCGTCACCGCGGTGAAGCTGGACGTCTCGTACGACGACGGCGGGACCTGGCAGAAGGTGACCGTGGCCAAGGGCGCCGACGGCCGCTGGACGGGTTCGTTCAGGACGGCCAAGAAGCCCGGTGGCTTCATCTCGGTCCGCGCGAGCGCCCAGACGGACAGCGGCTTCAGCGTCACGAACGAGATCATCCGGGCGTACGGCCTGCGATGAACCGCACGGTCGGGCCCCGGGGCGGCGACTCCCCGGGGCCCTCTCCCTCGCACCTGCTCCCACCAGGGACTATTCAGGGTCTGCCGCCATGGCGCATACTCTCCCCGCTGCCGCAAGCGGAAGAGAGTCGGTCGCCGATGCTGGATGTTCTGGGCCTCGAACCCGACGACGAGCGTGTCTACCGGGCGCTGCTCGGACGGCCGGTCTCCACCGCGATCCTGCTGTCCGACCAGCTCGTCCTCCCGCCCGCCCACGTCGACAAGTCCTTGTCCCGCCTGGTCGGGTGGGGACTGGTGACGAGGTCGGCGGACGAGCGGTTCACCGCCGCGCCGCCGGCCATGGCGCTCGGCGCCCTCATCAGCCAGCGCCGGGACGGGCTGCGGATGGCCGAGCACGCCCTGGTGACCTTCGCCGAGGAGCACCGAGCGGCGATGACCGAGAACAGCATCAACGATCTGATCGAGGTCGTCACGGGCGTCGACGCCATCCGCCACCGCTTCCTCCAGGTGCAGCAGGCGGCCCGCACGCAGGTCCGATCGTTCATCACCGCACCGTTCGTCGCCCTGCCGCCCGACGAGAACACGGCCGAGCCCGTGGCCCTCGGCCGCGGCGTGCAGTTCCGGGCGGTACTGGACCGGGCCGTGCTGGCGGAGCCGGGCATCCTCGACGACGCGATCGATTCACTGGGCAAGGGCGTGCAGCTCCGTGTCGCCGACCAGCTGCCGATGAAACTCGTGCTGGCCGACGCCGACCTCGGCCTCGTCCCCCTCGCGGTCACACCGGACGGGGAGCCCGGCGCGGTGCTGCTGCACCGCAGCGGCCTGCTGGACGCGCTGGACGCCCTGTTCGAGACGGTATGGCGCACCGCCCACCCGCTCGCGCTGTCGGCCACGGGCGGAGAAGCCGAAGCCACCGTCGAGGTCGGTCCGCACGGTCCGACCGAGCTCGACCGCAGGATCCTCGCGCTGCTCCTGGCCGGCCTGACGGACCTGACGGCGGCGGCACAACTCGGTCTGTCACCACGCACGCTGCACCGGCGCCTGCGTCACCTCATGGACATGGCCGGAGTCCGCAGCCGGATGCAGCTCGGTGCCCACGCGGTCCGAAACGGCTGGACGGAGCCCCCGCAAACGTGACTCGCCGACGCGCAACAGCACGTGCGGGAGACCTGTCGGCCACAGGTCGAAACCGGCCAGGTGCTGTGGGATCCGGTCATTCCGGATCTCGGAGGCTGCGGCGGGCGTGTTGCCGGTAACCGGCTGGTCCCAGCGGCGTTGGGCTGGTGTATCCCCCTGACGTCGGGGGCGGTCCACGGCGCGCGGACATCCGTACCTCGACAGTTCGCGTTCTCGCGGCACCCCGCGCGGCGGCGGAACGCCGTTCTCGCCCTCGCGCACCGGCCGGCGCAGGCCGCCCCCGCTTCTTTCTACCTGAGCGCCGCTCACGCAGACCCCAGGAGTTCTTCCATGTCCACGCAGCCGCAGTCCGGTCACGGCAATCCGCAGCAGCCGGACGGGTACCAGCCCCCGCCGAAGCAGGGCATGAGCACCGGCCTCAAGGTGGCGCTGGGCTGCGGTATCCCCACTGTCCTCGGTCTGATTCTGCTCGGCGGCTGTGGGTTGCTGTTCACCAAGGCCGCCAGCGACGCGGGCAAGGAGCTCGACAAGAACCACGATTCCGCGGCCGTCGCTCCCGGGGGCGCCAAGGCCGGCGAGCCGGACATCACCCAGGACGTGAAGGTCACGACCTGCGAGGTGAAGGCCGGCGAGTACGGAATCAAGGAGCTCGACCTCAAGATCGAGTACATCAACAGCGGTGACCGTCGGTTCACCTACCTCGCCGAGGGCGAGGTCACCGTCAACGGCGAGAAGAAGAGCGACATCCTGTCCACCGGCCAGAACCTCGCACCCGGTCAGAAGTACACGGACGACGACGCCGGGGCCCTGGCCTTCGACGTGGCCAAGTCCGCGAAGTCCGGGGACAAGATCGAGTGCAAGCTGATCAAGGTCTCCCGCAACTCCTACTGAGAGACTGCGGATCCGATCGACGCCGCAGCGGGGGCCGGGTGCTCACGGAGGGGAGATCAGCGTGCTGTGGTGGAAGCCGAGTCGAGGGTCGTGCCACCAGGGAAGGCCATCGACGTACTGCCGCAGCTGCGGCATGCGCACCCGCTGCCGGACCGAGTTGGCGGGATAGTCGTAGACGGTGATGGTGTTGAGCCCTCGGTTCGCGGTGAACAGCAGGGTCTGGTCGGCGGAAAGCTGACGGGCGTACACCGAATCGAGCAGGGTTCCGGTCAGCGTGGCGACGCCCTGGGAGACGGTGACGCCCACGGCCTCGTGGGAGAGGGGAAGAGGCGCTCGACGACGGTGTGCCGGATCTCGGCGGCCAGCTCCTCGTCGGTGCGGAGGAAGACCTTGAGGAGAGCCCAGGGCGGCCGAGGTCGCCGCTCAGGGCGAGGGTGTGGCCGTCCTCCAGCGTCAGGTGGGCCCAGACGGAGCCGAGGATGTGGCCGGCGTGGTGGAGGGTGAGCCTGGTGCCGGCCATGATCTCGATCTCGCTGCCCACCGGTACCGGGTCGAAGAACGTGACCGTGTGGTCGACTCGTCATCGTCGTAGAGTGGCTTGGCGGGCCGGTGCTTGGACCAGCCGTGCTGGTTGGCGTGCTCGGCGGCCTCCATCTACAGGCGGGCGCTGTCGCGGAGCACCGTCTCGGCGAGGCGGGCGGTGGTGGCGCTGGTCAGGATGGGGCCGCGGAAGCCGTACCTGACCGGGCGGGGAAGGTAGCCGCAGGTCCAGGTGGGCGTGCGTGATGACAACGGCGCGGATGTCGGAGGCGTCGCAGGGCAGCTTGTCCCAGTTGCGTCGGCGCAGGTCCGCGACACCCTGGAAGAGCCCCGCAGTCGAGGATCCGGGCGTGGTCGCTCTCGATCAGGAACTTGCTGCCGGTGACCGTCCGGACACCGCCGAGGAATCTCAGCAGCGCCGGGCGGGAGGCGGGGCCGACCGGGACATGGCAGCGGCCCTCCTTTCGGGGACGGGTGCCGGATACCTGCCGTCGCATCCGCCACGACGCGACGGAGAGGCCCCCCCCGGCCCCCTCGGAGGGCGGAGGGGCCGACCGGCCCATGCGGGACGGGAGTACGCCGCCACAGCCTGGGGGTGACCCCTTCCCGCGCAGCACAGAGAGGCCGCAGTCATGAAGGCAGTCGTCTTCCAAGGACCCGGGCAGACCTCCTGGCAGGACGTCCCAGACCCCACGATCAAGGACGCCGCCGATGCGATCATCCAGGTCGACGCCGTCACCATCTGCGGCACCGACCTGCACATCATCAAGGGCGACGTACCCGAAGTGACACCCGGCCGGATCCTCGGCCATGAGGCCGTCGGAACCGTGGTCGAAACCGGCGGCGACGTACGCAGCGTCCGTCCCGGCGACCGCGTGCTGATCTCGTGCATCTCCTCCTGCGGCCGCTGCCGGTTCTGCCGCGAGAGCCACTACGGCCAGTGCCGCGGGGGCGGCGGCTGGGTCCTGGGCCACACCATCGACGGCACCCAGGCCGAATACGTCCGCGTTCCCTTCGCCGACCTCTCCGTCCACCCGCTTCCCAGCGCCGTGAGCAGCCACGATGCCGTACTGCTCGCCGACATCTTCCCGACCTCCTACGAGGTGGGCGTCCTCAACGGGAACGTGCGCCCCGGCGACACGGTCGTCGTGGTCGGCGCCGGACCCATCGGTCTGGCCGCCATTGCCACCTCGGGGCTCTACAGCCCCGGGCGGATCATCGCCGTCGACCTCGCCGCGTCCCGGCTGACGGCCGCACGGGACCTCGGTGCCGACGCCACTGCGAGCGCGGACGAGGAGCCCGAGCGGCTGGTCGAGGACCTCACCGACGGGCTCGGTGCGGACGTGGTCATCGAGGCCGTGGGCGTGCCCGAGGCGTTCGAGATGTGTACCCGCATGGTCCGCCCCGGCGGACGCGTCGCCAACATCGGCGTCCACGGAAAGCCCGCCACCCTGCACCTCGAAGACCTCTGGATCAAGGACGTCACCATCACCACCGGTCTCGTCGACACCCACTCCACCCCCATGCTGCTGCGCATGATGGCCGCAGGCCGCCTCCCCGGGGCCGCCATGGTCACCCACCGCTTCGAGCTCGGACAGATGGAAGAGGCGTACGACGTCTTCTCCCGCGCCGGCGAAACCGGCGCCCTCAAGGTCGTGCTCGGCGGACCGCAGCACGACGCGGTCGCCGTGCCGCCCCAGGAGCAGTGAGTGCCGTGAAGAGCACACCGAGTACCAACCCGCAGGACATGGGCGAGACGGCCGGACGCACCGACCTCGGCCGCCGCATCGCAGCCCGCCGCACCGCCCTCGGTCTCAGCCGTGAAGAACTCGGCCGGAAGTGCGGAGCCGACGCCAACTACATCACCTACCTGGAGGAGCACGCAGCCTCTCCCGCCATCGGCACCCTCCTCCGCATGGCCGACGTACTCGGCGTCACGGTCGACGACCTGACCGGTGCGAGCGCCGGCCAGGTCCGCGGGCGTCCCACCGCCCGCCGCGACACCGCGCTGGTGCCGCTGGACGAGGACGAGTGCCGACGGCTGCTGGGCACGCACGGAGTGGGCCGCATCGCCGTCTTCACCCCCGAAGGGCCGGCCGTCCTCCCGGTCAACTATCTGATCGCAGGCCCCGACATCGCGTTCCGCACCGCCGTGGAAGCCCTCGCGGCCAGAGCGGCAGGCACACAGGTGGCCTTCGAGATCGACAACATCGACGACGTCACCGCCGGAGGTTGGAGCGTCCTGGCCGTGGGCGAGCTGGAAGCGGTCACGGACCCCGAGGAGATCCAGCACCTGACGGCTACGGCCCGGTCCCAGCCCTGGGCCGGCGGACCGCGCACCCACTGGATGAAACTCGCCCCCGTCCGGCTCACCGGCCGGCGCATCGCCCACGAATCATGAACGAAGTGGGCGGCCCTCGCCCGGCAGCAGGGCGAGGGTGCGTGGCGCTCCTGCCAGGAGGCGAAGGTACGCCGGCATGCGCGGGCCCCGACAGCGGTCGCGGCTGCAGCCGTGGCGGGCACTGTGGATGTAGAGCCATCGGAAGGGTGAGTCGGGATGGAAAGGCAGCTTGAGACTCCGCGGGTGGTAGTGGGTGTCGACGGATCCCCTTCGTCCCAGGCCGCGCTGCGCTGGGCGGTCCGGTACGCGGGCTTGGTGGGCGGGAAAGTAGAAGCGGTCACCGCGTGGGATCTGCCCGGCGCCGGAACGTGGTCGGCGCCTGCGGTCGACGCCGACTTCGACGAGGAGGAGGCCGAGCGGCGTCTGGTGGAGGAGGTCCTCACGGTCCTCGGCGAGGGCGGCGCCTCCCAGGTCCAGGAGCGCCTGGTACGGGGCAATCCCGCCGAGGTCCTGGTGGACGAGGCAGAGGGTGTCGACATGCTGGTCGTGGGAAGTCGCGGCCGAGGCGGCTTCCGCCGGGCCCTGCTCGGTTCGGTCAGCCAGCAGGTGGCGCTGCATGCTCCCTGCCCGGTCACGATCGTCCGACCGGACGTACCCGTCGAGTAATTCCCTGCGGGCTCCGAGTGCGTCGGCCTGCCGGTGCGGGTGCCGGGCGCCATGTGCGCAGTCGCGCCAGTTGCAGATGCGCGGGACGACCCTGCGCTGCGCCGCTCGGCGTTGCGCACGCCGGCGCCGTCCCCTCGCATACTGGGGAGCACGGGGCCGGCACCGACGGGAGCCGTTACCGGGAGGACCGTATGGCCCCGGCCGGGATCCGTCCGGCCCATGCGGTACCGCTGCCGGCTGCGCGACAGTGTCCGGTGTGGCGGCATCACGGCCAGGACGCCCGGGTTCTCCAGACCTGGGCCCACCACATCAGCACCGAGCTCGCCGCCTGAGCCGGCGGATCGGCAGGGACACAGCACGGAGGCGCGTCATGCACCACCGGAGGCAGGGGAGGGAGGACAATCCGCTCAGGCGTGACGCCGACCGTACCCGCGCGCGCCTGCGCGTCACCTTCATGGTGGCCTGCCTGTTGGCCGTGGTCTGCGGTGTCGCGGTCGGACGGAGCGCCTGGACGGACGCCGGTCGCGCCGCGGCAGAGATCGCACGCCACCGGCATTCCGTCACGGCAGTGACAGTCGGCGACACCACCTACCGGGCCGGGCCGGAGCCGAGCACCCGCCCCGTCCCGGTGGCTCCCGCGACCTGGCGCGACACTTCCCACCGCGTCCACACGGAAACCGTGCCGGTCCCGGCAGCGACCCGGAACGGCGAAACCGTCCGTCTCTGGGTCGACGACCGGGGCAATGCGACCACCGCCCCGCCCGGCACGGCCCACATCGCTCTGCACGCCATCGGCCTCGGCACCGGAGCCTCGGCCACGATCGTGCTCGCAGCCGGAGCCGCCGTCTACGCCCGCCTGCGGATCGTCGACGCACGCAGCGGACAGGCATGGGAAAGCGAATGGGAGAGCGTCGAGCCCCGGTGGTCCGGCCGTCTGCGCCCCGGGCAGGGAAGCGGCGATGACTGACACCGCCGCCGACCAGGACCGCCGGGTCCCGGCGGCGCCGCCACCGCTCCTGAACCCCTGGAGGAACACCATGTCGCACGCGACCGAATGGGAGACCCGCGTCTACCTGTTCGAGGAGGGCCACACCACCAAGGTCCGTGTCGAACTCGACACCGGAACCAACCGGCTCACCGGCCACGGCACTGCCCGCTGCAACCCCGCGGACAAGGACGTTCCCGAGATCGGCGACGAACTCGCCACGGCCCGCGCGCTGGAGGATCTCGCCACCCAGCTCAAGCGCACCGCCTACGGTGACATGGTGAGGGCCGGGGCCGCGCCGGAGGAGGTGTCGCTCACGCCCTACAGCGGCTGGATGAACCTTGCGGCCAGGTGACGAGCAGGCGGTCGCCGAGGCAGGGGACGAAACTGGAAGCATGGGTGACGGACCGGCGATCGAGCTGACCAGCGAGGTCACGGCCGGCGGCAAGGGCCCGCCCTCTGCCTACCAGGCCGGGCTGTGCGTTGTGCATGGACGGGGCGGTGCTGGCGTCGCCGGCGAGCTCGGCGACGGTGCCGTGGGCGAGGATCGTTGCGGTCACGGGACTGTCCCTGTCTGTGCGGCCTCAGTCGTGTGCGCCGATGCGGGAGGGGACCAGC
This sequence comes from Streptomyces sp. MB09-01, assembly GCF_033794505.1. Lineage (NCBI taxonomy): Bacteria > Bacillati > Actinomycetota > Actinomycetes > Kitasatosporales > Streptomycetaceae > Streptomyces > Streptomyces sp. MB09-01. The sequence goes on from NZ_JARAYQ010000103.1 coordinate 25,169, forward strand.
TCATCTCCTCTCCGCCGTTCGCCGTGCTCCGGGTAGGGCCCGAGCGGCCCTACCGGGGACCGAACGGCCCCGGTCCCGGTCAGGTCTGCCCGGCCTCGGCGCAGGTGAGCCTGTTCTTCACGTCGACGACCCCGTCGACGCTCTGGCACAGGCGCACCACGACGGGCAGCAGCTCGGCCCGCGACAGGTGTCCGCTGAGCGTCACCAGACCGTCATCGACGTCGACAGTGATCGACGAGGGAGCGAGACGGAGGGTCCGGGTGAGGACGTCCTCCAGGATCTCTTCCTGGATGGCGCGGTCCCGGCGCAGGAACAACTGGATCAGGTCGCTGCGGCTGACGATTCCGGTCACCCGGCCGTCCGCGTCGACGACCGGCAGCCGTTTGACCCCGCGCCGCTGCATCACCCGGGCGGCGCGGACCACGCTCCATTCGGGCCGGGCGGTGACGGCCGGGCTCGTCATCAGCTGTTCGGCGGTCGTCGCACCGCCCGTCGGCCGCCGACGGAGCAGGTCGGCTTCGGAGACGACGCCGACCGGGTGTCCGTCGTCATCGATGACGGGCATGGCGGTGATGTCGTATTCGTTCAGGAGCCGCGCGATCTCCTTGAAGGCGGTGGTGCGTCGGACGGTGATCACGGTGGTCGTCATCAGGTCCACGACACTGCGGTGTCTCATGCGGCCGACTCCCGGTCGATGGAGACCGCGGCGTGGGTCATGACGTCATCGGCGGTCCGAAGGTGTTTCATGGCCTCTGCTCCGTGAGGGTGTGGCTGCGGCTTCGATGGTGTGAAGGTGCTCCGGCCGCCTACCCGTGGGCGACGACGGCCACTGGAGCGGCAGCATGGTGCAGGACCGCGTGGGCGACGGAGCCCAGGTGGGTGCCGAGGGGGGAGCGGCGCAGGCGGCGTCCGACGACGACGAGCCCGGCGCCCCGGGAAGCCCGGACGAGATGGTCGCCCGCGGATCCCGTGAAGACCCCGGGGCTGACGTCCACGTCCGGGAACTTGTGCCGCCAGGGCAGCAGCATGTCGTCCACCATGTGCGTCATGCCCCTGCCGATGTCCCGCTCGTCGTCCGGGTCGAAGAACGGGACGTACGTGTACGCGGGCGGCATCTTCCAGCCGTGGACGGCCCGCAGCGCACAGCCCCGCCGGGCGGCCTCTTCGAAGGCGAAGGCGAGCACGCGGTCGCACGATTCGTGGACGTCGACCCCCACGACAGTTCGGAGCCGGAACCGGTCCGAGGGCCGTCCGGGTCGTCGGTGACCCGGACCATGACGACCGGGCTGTCAGTGGCCACGAGCGCGGACATCGCGACGGAGCCGACGAGGAAGCCCATCAGCCCACCCGGCCCCCGCGAGCCCAGGACCAGCAGTCCGGCGTCGGCGGCTTCGGCTGCGAGGGCCGCTGCCGGCCGGGCCGCGAGACAGCGAACCGTGATCTCCAGCTGGGGATGGCGTTGGTGCAGCTCCGCCGTCGCCTCCGTCAGCGCCCGGTCGGCCCAGCGATCCACGTCCTGGCGGCCCAGACCCGGGAACACCGGGTCCAGGGGCCAGTCGACGGCGTGGACGAGGCGCAGCGGTACTCCCCTCAGAACAGCTTCCTGCGCTGCCCAGCGCGCGGCTGCCCGGCTCCCGGGGGAGCCGTCGACCCCGACGGTCACGTGGTCTCTCATGGCTGCAATCTCTCCCGTCCGGGCCGGAACCTCATCACCAGGGCTGTGCATCGCGGGCGTGGCCGGCGTGAGTGGCCAGTGTGTCGTCGGTTCGGGCTCCGACGTGCGATGCCACGGCGACGACTCCATGAGTCGTTCGACGAGGCTGAGGAGCGCAGGCAGCTGACTCCGGCGCTGTCGCCCGTGCGCGCCGGCCACGAAGGATCCCCGACCAGGCCGTCGGGCGGACCGGTCGCCGCGCCCGGTACGTGTTCAGTGGGGCCAGGCCCAGTCCGCGACTTCCGGCAGGTCGATGCCGTGCTCGCGGATCCAGTCGTGGTGGCGGATGCGCTGGTCGGCCATGGCCTGGCGCAGCCCCTCGGCACGGCCGGCGAGGCCCGGGACGCGGTCGATGACGTCCATGACGAGCCGGTAGCGGTCCATGTCGTTGCGCACGACCATGTCGAAGGGGGTGGTCGTGGTGCCGGACTCCTTGTAGCCGCGGACGTGCAGCTGGGCGTGGCCGGTCCGGCGGTAGGCGAGGCGGTGGATGAGCCACGGGTAGCCGTGGTAGGCGAAGATCACCGGCCTGTCGCCGGTGAAGAGCGCGTCGTATTCGGCGTCCGTCAGGCCGTGGGGGTGTTCCTCGTGGGGCATCAGCCGGGCGATGTCGACGACGTTGACGACGCGGACGGCCAGCGAGGGGAGGTGCTCGCGGAGCAGGGCCGCGGCGGCCAGCACCTCCATGGTGGGCACGTCGCCGGCGCAGGCGAGTACGACGTCCGGTTCGCGGTAGCCGTGGTCGGTGCCCGCCCACTCCCAGATGCCGGCGCCGCGGGTCACGTGGGTGCGGGCCTCGTCGATCGGCAGCCAGTCGAAGCAGGGCTGTTTGCCGGCGACGATCACATTGACCTGGTCACGGCTGCGCAGGGCGTGATCGGCCACGGCGAGCAGGGTGTTGGCGTCCGGCGGCAGGTAGACCCGTACG
>NZ_JARAYQ010000104.1:0-27338 GCF_033794505.1 Streptomyces sp. MB09-01
CATTCCATTCCGTTGTTTTTTTCCACGTCTCCTCTTCTCATTATTTTGACTTGTTTTTTTTATTGAACTTGTGACCACATGCAACTACACCTAGTAAGCCGTCGGCAGCCTGAGATGTGTATAAGGGACAGGCGGGACTGGGGCGGGCAGTCATGGCGCCTTCACCAGCACGGCGCCGAACCCGTTGGCGACGGCCCGCTCGGCGTACGCCTCGGGGACGTCTACGGACACGGCCGCGTCGATGATGTGCCGGGCGAGGATCTCCAGGCCGCAGGGGCCGGGGCAGGCGGTGTGCTGGTTGGCGAGGAAGCGGGCGACGCCATAGGCCTTGGATCCGGCGCCCTCGTCCCGGCAGGCGGTGATCCTGGCGAGCCCGCGCTGCAGGCCGGTGCGGATGAAGGTGTCGTTGTGGCGGCAGCCGGTGGCGACCGATCGGTCCCAGGTGGCGCGTGCCGGTGAGGAAGAGTCCACCTCCCCGCGCCGGGGGGCGGTGGACTCTTCCCTGCCGAGGAGGGCGCGGACGGCGTCGGGCAGGGCGGTCATGGTGCCGGTCCCGGTGTTGATCCAGCGGGCGTAGGACATCAGGGACTTGATGTCCACGCCGGGCCGGACCCCGTTGGCGGACTGCATGGCGCCCCGGTAGACCCAGTGCTCACCCCGGGTGGTCGCCACGGTCTTGGTCGCGGGGAGGGTCTGGCGGGCCCAGGCGACCGCTTCGGCGTTGTCGAGGTCCACGACCGTGAGCCCGGCGCCGCCGGGGTGGTAGGCGACCCCTCCGGCCTGCCGCCAGGAGCGGGCCCATGCCGGGGAGGTGAGGACGGTCGGGTCGGTGGTGGCGGCGGCCCAGGCGTGGCAGGGGGCGGGGCACTGGCAGGGCCCGGCGAACTTCATGTTCGGCCGGTCCCCGCACCGGCAGGGCCCGGCGCCTTTGCTGCTGGTGCAGGCGACGCAGTTCCCGACGGGAAGCTTGCTCGCGCGCAGGGGCAGGACGGGCAGTCCGATCCCTGCGAGCCAGAGCGCGGTACGGAGGTGGGCGGGTAAGGACGGTCGCTCGTGGTCTCGCTCGATGTCGGTGGGATGGGTCATGCTGGTGACCTCCACAGGTCTGTTGATGGGTTGTGGACGAGGGCGGCCCCGGTTCATTGGCGTGAGAGGGGCCGCCCTCGGCGTAGCTAGTGCCGGTGCGGGTGGCGGTGGTCGAGGAGCGCGAAGGTCAGCGCGGATTCGGCGATCTGGCCGAAGGCGAATGCGGCGTCGGGGAAGGCTTCGAGGTTCTCGGTGGTGTCGAGGAGGTCAAAGGTGTCGGGGATGTCGGGCTCGTCGAGATCGTGGACGTGGGCCCACAGGTAGCCCAGCCGCTCCAGCTCCGCCCGGGCCCACTCGAACCGCGCGTGGTCACTCCAGCCGTCGAGGCCCTTGAAGGCGGGCGGGTAGGGAAACACCTCGTCGGGGATGACGGTGCGGCCGTCGGACGTGCGGCCCAGGACGACGAGCGGAGGCTCCTGCCCGTCCAGCACCCGCTGGATCGCCCAGGCGGCGCCGTAGGCGTAGGCGGCGGCCGCGTCCTCGTACAGGTCGGCCATCCGGCGTTCGTGCTCGCTGTGGGAGCGGCCGATCGTGAAGAGCGCGCGGTCGTGCGGGCGGTCGGGTACCCCGGAGGACCGGCCGGGGACGGTGATGGCGCCGTCCAGGAGTCGGAGTCGGTCGAGGTTGTACTGCGCGCCGGCAGCTTCTGCGGCGCGGTGGGCGGTGCGGGTTTCCCGGGCGGCGGCGCCGAGGGCAGAGACGCTGTCGGTCAGGGTCTCGAACCACGGCACCGTGGTGCAGGGCTTGGTCATGTGGTTTCTCCTCAGTGGCGGGCGTGGTCGGTGGCCAGGTCGGTCAGCCGCTTGGCCTCGTCGGGGGTGACATGGCGGTAGCGGACCGAGACCCGGCAGCCGGGGTGCGGGCAGCGGACGGTGCGCGTGCCGGTGAGGAGCGCGAGCGCGTCCGCGGCGCGCTCGAGCAGGGGTTGGTTCACGCGGTGGCCTTTCGGCGGTTGAGGGCTGGTGGCACGGTCGGACATGAGTGAGGGCGGCCCGGACTCTGGGGAGAGGGGCCGCCCTCGTTGTCTGCTGACGGGACGTTCAGTTGTTGATCTGTCTGCGGAGGGCGGCGACGAGGCGGAGGATTTCCTGGGCCATGTCGGCGATCGCCTGCAGCTGCTTTTCCACGTCGGCCGGGCTGGTGAAGGAGAAGGACGGTTCGTTGTTCGGCTTGGGGTCGGTGAACGAGAACGACACAGGCGGCTCCGGACTCAGATGTTCAGGTGGTGTGCGCGCTGGATGGCGGCTTCCCACACGCTGCGGACCTGGGGGCCGGTGTGGGAGTCGTTCCAGGTGGGGATCGCGTCCCACTGCTGGCCGTGCTGGCGGCGGGCTTCGTCCAGGAGGAGGTTGCCTGCGTCCCGGTAGGCGGCGTTGCGGGTGCCGGCGGCGGCGCGCAGGGCGCCGATGGAGCAGCGGGCGCCCTCGGCGTGGATGAGGCGGTGTTTGGTCCAGCCGTGGGTGTCGAGGAACGCGAGGGCGTCGGTGAGGGTCTTCTCGACCGGCCCGGGCCGGTGTACGGGCGGGCGCGCGGCGAGGACGGCGGGCGCGGCCGGGGCCGCGGGGACGTCGGGTTCCGGGGCGGGGTCGAGGAGCTGGAACGCTTTCGCGTACAGGTCCGGGTCGATGGGGGTGAAGCGGGTTGTGGTGCGGTTCATGCTGCCCTCCACAGTCCGTTTTCGTTGGTGATCTCTTCGCGCTTCTTCAGTTCTGACAGGCGCGGTTTGATGTTCTTGGCGGTGGTGCCGAGCTTTCGGGCGATGGTCTCGGCGGTCATGGGGATGGCTTCCTCCCTCAGGAGTTCGAGGATTCGCGGCTTGATCAGCTCCTGTCCGTCCGAAGCGGGTGCGGGGCCGACGGGGCCTGTCTGGGCCCGCTGCTGCGGCAGCGCGGACGCTCCCTGCTGGGCTTTGGTGAGGAGGTCGGCGACGCTGCCGATCAGGTTCTTGCCGCGCTGGTCGACCATCGGGGTCTGCGCGATCGCCTCCGCGTGCTGCCACGCCTCGCAGTCCTCCACGGCGACGGGCGGCTGGTTTCCGGCGAGGGATGCGGGCGGGACGTCCAGGTAGAGGGAGCGGAACTGGACGGCCTGCGATCCGGGAGTGAGGAGGTAGCCCAGGCCGAAGGTGGCGTCCTCGGGTTTGGCGACGGCGGTGGTGTCCAGGCCGGACATGTCGCGGTCGGCGACTTTCTGGGCCTGGCCGGGCCAGGAGTCGGGGATCAGCGACAGGTCGATTCCTTCCGCGCCCTGGACCGCGTTCGCGCCGACCAGGGAGCCCTGGCCTTTGGCGCAGCGCAGGAAGACCGCGCCGCCGCCGATCAGGAGCTGTGAGCGGATGATGGAGGAGTTGCCGAGGTCTTCGGCGAGCGGGGTCTGCGTGGCCAGGACCACGCCGATGCCCCTCTTCAGGGACCGGCGGGTCATCTGCTCCACGATCGCTTTCGCCTCCGCGTGATAGGGCGAGGAGGTGGCCAGCAGCATGTGGGCCTCGTCGATGACGGCCAGCACCAGCGGGTCGGTGAAGGGGAAGGACGGGGAGCGGTAGCGGCTCTCGCGGTCGAGCATCAGCCCGTAGGCCAGCCGCAGGGCACCCATCGCCTCATCCAGCCCGTCCCCGGAGTGCGCGGCCAGGCCTGCTCCCGCGATGGTTCCCGCCTGCGGCGAGGACAGGATCACCGCTATCCGGGACTTGTGGGCGGAGAGCAGGATCTGTTCCAGCACTCCGGACTTTCCGGAGCGGGATCCGCCGACGAGGTAGAGGTGGCGGGCGCCGGATCCGGGCTGGGCGAGCGGGACGAGGGCGGGGCGGGCGTCGATGTAGGTGCCCAGGCGGACGTATCCGCGCGAGTCCATCGCCAGCTCGTCGACGACCGTGGAGAGCATCGTGCCGTGCATGAGCGTGTGCTCCTTCATCACACGCACGCCCATCTGCGTGGGCTTGTCGGTGGCGGCCAGGGCGACCTGGATGTTCGACAGGTCGAGGTTCCCGGCCAGGTCCTGGATGTTGACGGTTCCGATGGCCTTCCGCTCGCGGGTGGCGATGCCTTCCCAGTCCAGGGGGCCGTCGTAGCGGGTCAGGGTCAGGCGGGTGCCGGGCATCGCGCCGTCCGGGATGGCGACGTGCGCGGCCCACAACTCCTCGGGAGTCGTCGGGACGCCAGCCGCAATCTCCGGCGCCGCCGTCGCCTTCTTGAGGTGCACGGTGATCGGAAGCGCGTTCGGCGCGAAGTGCTTGGGATCGCCCAGCTCCACCTGGGAGACGGGAATCCCGTAGACGGAGGCGATGTCCGCCGCCTTCACCCTCACCTGCTGGCCCTGGGGCAGCGTGATGACCCCGGTGAACGACACGTGCTCGTCCCCGACGTCCAGGGCGAGGTGCGCGAGCACGGCCCCGGCCTGAATCAGCTTGCGCCCCTCGGTCTGCGTCGGGCCGGAGATGAACTCCGCCCACCACGCCGTAACCACCTGCACCTGAGAGGACTGCCCCGCCGGAGCCGCAGCCGTCGTGGCGGGCAGGGCTACGAGTTCGCCGCCGGTGTTGCGGTAGTGGGCCAGGGCCGCGGCTCCGGCCGGGACGGCGAGACCGAGCGCGAACAGCGGGTCCATCCCGCTCGCCAGGATCTCGTGGGCGGCGATGCCGCACCCGCTGGTCGTGATCCCACAGGCGATCAGGGAGCGCAGGACGGGGGCGGAGGCACCGATGGCCCACGCCCCCGCCCCGGCCACCGCAGCGGCAAGAGCGGACCACGGGCCGACCGTGAGCGCCCCCACGGCGAGGGCGGCGGGCGCGTACTGGATGAACTGTGTGCGGGTCGGCCCCATGGCCCCTGCTCCTTCCTACTGCTGGGTGTAGAAGGCGGCTTCGGCCATCTCGACCGGGGAGGTGTCCACCGCGTCGGCGATACCACCGTGCTCGGACTCGGTCGTGGTCTTGGCGTCGTCGGCGGCCGCGGCCGCACTGTCCGCCGCCGCGGTGTAGGCACCGGCCGCTTCCTTCGCGCCCGTCATCGTCAGGGCCGCGTCCGCGAACTCCGCGGTGGTGGCCGCGTCCACGGCCAGCGCCTTCATCGTCTCGGCGGCGTCCTGCATCTGCTCCGCCGTCTCGTCGACATCGGTGGCGAGCTTGGTGACGGTCTCGGCGTGGGCGTGGACCTGGTGGGTGAGCCAGGCCAGCTTGGTCCGCAGGGCCGCGTAGGTGGCGGCGTCCTTCAGGGATTCGGTGACAGACATCCGGGCTGCTCCTCGTCTATCGGGCGTTGTAGAAGTCGCGTTCGGCGGGCTTGGTCAGCGGGGAGTCCGCCACGGCCCGGAAGATCTGGCCGTGGCGGACCTCGGCGTTCGCGGACGCGGTCCGGCAGGACTCCTCGCCGCCCTGGATCTGGTCGTGGAGCTTCTTCGCGGCGGCGGCCTGCAGGTCGAGCTGCTCTTTCAGGTGCTCGCACTTGCCGATCAGGTTCGAGCCGACGCCCTTCTCGGTGATCTCGGCGATCAGCACGTCGCAGTCCGCGGCCAGCTGCGTGGACTCGTCCACGAGTTCCAGGGCGGTCTCGGAGCTGGACTGGCACAGCGTGGCCGCGCCTTCGGCGAGGTCGATGACCTGCGTCAAGGTGATGACCTCGCCGCCGCTGTAGGTGCGGGACTTCCCCTGGGCGGTGGCGACGTGGACGCCGTTGGCGTCGACGGTCGCGGTGTGCGGGATAGGCGGGTTGGGCTGCATCGCAGGGTCCTTCCTGATCTGCTCGGGGATCGTGACGACGGGCGGCGCAGGGACCGTGCCGGGCGGCGGGATCGTCGGCCCTGCAGCAGGCGCGGGAGGTGCGCCGGCAGACGGCGGCGGAGGCGGCGCGGTCGGCGGCGTTGAGGGCTTCGGCGGCGGGGCCGTCGGGGGTGTGGCGGGCGCCGGCGGTGTAGTGGGCTTCGGCGGCACCGTGGTCCCGGAGGCAGGCGCAGAGGGCTCCGGAGGAGTCGTGGCGGAAGGCGAACCGGAAGGCGCCTTCCCCGGCCTTTTCAGGTAGGCGGAGCGCCATCCGTCACGCAGTCCCCCGGCCCAGTGGGCACCCACCAGCAGCCCGTAATGCGCTTTCGCGGCAGCGTTGTAGGGGGCGTTTCGGAAGGTGTCCGGCGCCCGGGTCGGCTGCCATTTCCCTTTCGGCTTGGGCGGGGGTTTCTTGATTCCCGCTTGCTCGTATTTGCCGTGGGTGTTGTCGACGCCGACGAGGTAGGTGATGGCGAGCAGGATGAGGAGTTCCACGAGCCTCCTTCCATGACACTGTGTAGTTGTCGGGGGTTACCAGTTACCGGTTACAGGCCCTGCGGGCCCGGTTCGGGCCGCCCAGAGCGGTCCCGGGGCGGCGCCTGGGGGCTGTAACCGGTAACCAGTAACCGGACGTCGATCCGACTCAGCGTGACGTGCCGATGTCGCTGACGGTGTCGTTCGCGGTGTTGAAGACGGATTCGAGGGTGCTGCGGATCTCGTCACTGAACGGCGTGTACGGAAGGAAGATTCCGGAGACGATCAGCAGCAGGCAGATCATCTGCTGCTTTCCCTTGGTCTTCTTGAAGGTGAAGAACACCGCCCAGCAGAACAGGGCCAGGGCGAAGAACTGGAGCGTCATTCTCATGCACCCTTCTCAAAGGTGAATCCCTTGTTGTTCGCGGGGGTTACCGCACCGGAAGCGGAGGGTGCGGAGAGCTTCTTGTAGGCGACGAGCCCGCCGCCGCCGACCAGCGCCACCCACAGCCACGGGCTGGACGTGATGCCGCCGCCGGAACCGCCGGCGGCCTCCTTGGCCTTGGGTGCCGAGGCCCCGCCCAGGGTGGGGGCCGCGCAGGCGGGGATCTTCGCGACCTCGTAGGAGGCGGCCTTGGCGACCGCCGCCGCCCGGACCTTCATGCACTCCAGGTAGACGGCCATCTCCCGCTCGTACAGGGCCTTGGCCGCGGCTTCCTCGGTCTGCGCGCGCTGTTTGTCGGCCTCGACCTCGACCAGGGTGTTCGCGGCCTGTTCCTTGGCCCGCGCGCGGTCCTGGGCGGCCTGCTCGCCCTGCATGCTGGTGACGGCCACGACGGTGCCGCACACGGCGAGGACGGCGATGGTGCCGCACACGGCGAGAGCGGCGGTGTTGCGGCGTACCCCGCTGAACTTGGCGGAGAACTTGGACGACGTGCTGGGCTTTTCCGGGGCTGCGGGGTTCATGCGGGTGAACTCCTTGTCCCAGTCGATGCCGGACATGGCGGCCCCCTCCTTCCGGTGCTCAGGGGTGAAGAGTCGGGTGTTCAGACGGCGCGCTGTTCAGGGAAGTCGTGGCAGGCCACACACATGCCGAGCGAGGTCGGAATCACGTACGGGAGGTGATCCCGACAGACCGTGCATCGGCGGCGGGCCGCATCCGCTTTGGCGAGAGCCGCCCACCGGTTGGGGGTCATCGGCCGGACCGGCTTCGCGAGGTCAACCCGGTACAGGTAGGCGACCAGCGGGCCCCGCCGTCGGCGCGGGCGCTCCAGCTGGGCGACGACACCCTGCCCGCCGGGCCGAAGCCCGACGGCGCGGAGCTGACGACGAGTGGCCAGACCCTCAGGTGCGAGGCGCCACCGGTAGACGGGGAGGGTGCTCACCGGGGGCTCTCCTCCTGAGCCATAAGCGTGGTCCACGCGCCCCGGATGCGTGCCTCGCCCCCGGTGAATCCGGAGTCGCGAAAGGCGGCGGCGGTCTGTCGGTAGGACAGGGGCGGGTCGGCGGAGTAGCGCAGGAACCGGAGGACGACCACGATCTGTTCGTCGGTCAGCGGTTCGGCGATCAGCGGGGTGGGCACCCCGGCGATGGCAGCAACCTCGTCGAGCGTCACGGGCGGGAGGGCAGGCGTGACGGAGGGCGTGACGCCCCCCTCTTCCAGACCGGTCGACGGGTCGCTGACCTGCGTGTCTTCCGCGTCACGCCCACCCGTGACGGGACCCTCGCCGGAGGCCGTTTCGGGGACCGGAGGGAGGGCGGGAGTCACGGCCGCCGCGACGGCGTCACGCCCAGCCGTGACGGGCTCGGCGGGGGGTGTGACGGTGATCGCGAACATGTCGCCCAGGGCCACGTCCGCACCGGTGGTGATCCGCTCCCGCTGGACATCCAGCAGCCGGGCCCCGAGCGTGGTGTCCGACCTGCCGACCTTCCGGGCCAGACGCCACGACGCCCGATCCGACCGCTCCCGGATCTTCTCGTCGGGGTGGTTCGCCGCGCGAGCGCGGTGGTACGCCAGCGCCTGCACCACCGACGCGGCCTTCGCTTCGGCCTCGGCGTCCCGGCCGTCGACATGGACCACGATCCGCCGGGCCAGGAACGCCATGCCCTCGGCAGATACCGACATGCCCAGCGGAGTGATCGCGTAGATCACGGTGCGGGGCCCGTCCGGAGCGGCGACGGCGGACATGGCCGACGCGGCGGCCGGCAGCGCCCACAGCCCGGCACGGACCACGGCCGGGGAGGACTGACCCAGCATGGTCAGCCCCAGCAGCACCAGCGCCAGGACGGCGGTGGCGCCTTCACCGGCGGCCACCGCGCCGAGCGCGGTGCCGGAGTTGTACGCGCCCTTGATGTTGGAGTACGTCCCGTACCCGCCAGCCGCGCCCGTGGCGAGCATCGGGGCGAACGCGAGACCGAGGACGGCCTTCTGGGCTCCCGTCAGCGGGCGGCCGTTCACCGGTCCTCGCCGCCCTTCATGGGCTCGAACGGGGTGTAGGTGATGGGCTCCTCGGCAGTCCGGGTGCGGATCGCCTCCACGGCCACACAGGGGTCCCGGGTGACGGTCCGGTTGATCTGCAGGATGATCCGGACGGCCAGGGCCCGGCGCTCCAGCAGCCGATAGTAGGCCCGCTCGTCCGCCTCCTCGATGGACGGCAGCGGCAGGTCCAGCGCTTCCACGATTGCGTCCAGCAGGTCGGTGTGGGCCGATTCGGTGCGCTCGCTCATGCCGCGTCCCCCGAGACCTGCGTACCGGCGGCGCGGTTGGCCGCGTCCCGGCGGGCGGCCAGCACCCGGTGGTGCGCCCGCCGAATCCGGCGGCCGTCGAACTCCGACGCCGGCCGGTCCAGCAGAACGATCAGCGCGTCCAGCAACTCGACCTCGGCGAGCACCACGTCCATCTCGGCCTCGATCGCGTTCAGCTCCGCGTCCGAGGGTTCCAAACCGTCGGACCACGGCGTAGCAACGTCCTGAAGTGCAATGATGTGCTTCATGAGTCGTGTTCTCCCTAGCAGGTGGACGGCTCGCAGCGGTCCCGGTGTTTCAGCACCGGGGCCGCACTTCGTTGAAGCGACTGCTCGATTCCACGAACAGCCACGGCCGCCCGACGCCCGGACTAGGAGTCGGGCGTCGGGGACCGTGGTCATTGGTGAAGGTCGGACTGGGCTTCGCACGGCAGCCGCTCAAACCGGAGGCGGTCCGAATCCCCGGAAGTCGTCGCGGCCGATGTCTGGCCGTGCGGATCTTTAGAGCCGATGGCGTGTCCCCCTACGGGGTGTGGGGCCCGGTTGTGAAGCGGGCCCGTTCTCAGTCGGCTGGTCTCCACTCGCCTCGGCCGATGCGGTCACGGCCGTCATGCTGCGGTGGATCACGCTGTTGAGTTGGTGGCGGAGCGTTTGTGCAGCTCAGAGCAGCCCAAAGAAGGCCCCTCATGAGTGGCTTTTCAGCGACTGAGCCGCCGTTTCCGTGGCGGCTCTGCTTGTTGACAAGCCTCTCCGCGCAGAGCTCCGGAATCGAATGACGGCTTGTCATATGAGGCCCGGCACGTCCGCATCGCCCTCTGCTCAACATGGTGCACCTAGTGCACCATGTTGGCAAGTGGCTCGCCCCTGCCCATAGGGAATGGATGCAGGGAGACTGGTGTACTAGGTACGACATCCCCGACTGGAGGACTCTCCCTGTGACAGAGTTTCGAGGGCAGCCGGCATACCTTCAGCTGGCCGATGACCTGCGGGAACGCATTCGCAGCGGCGAGATCGCCGACGGTGCCCCCCTACCGTCTGCACAGGATCTGATCACCAGCTCTGGCGCCTCAAGCACCGTGGTGAAGAACGCCGTCTCACTCCTGCGAGCCGAGGGATACGTCGTCGGCCACCAAGGCAAAGGGGTCTTTGCCCAGTTCCCGCCCCGACTCGCAGATCACTCACGCGGTGCCGCGGATTGGGCCCTGCCGCTGCTGCAAGCAGGCATGGAGGTTGAAGCAGCCCTACGCGAGACTCTGGGGAAGGGCGGAGCCGGTACCGCGCACAGCGAAGCGGCCCTTGAGCGCTGGCAGGCGGCATTCGCCGATCTACCCGCGAGCGTCAAGGACCGCTTGACCAAGTCTCAGTGACTATCGGCAGATACGACGGACCACGCGTCGCTCACCAGCTGCTCAAGGCTGGATCGTTCCGGCTTCCAACCCAGATCAGCGGTGATCCTGGAAATGTCGGCCACGAGCCGCGGCGGCTCGGGCTGCGGGGGACGGTGCAGCACGGGCACGTCCCTTCCCGTAACCCGTTCCACCGTGGCCACGATCTCCCGCATGCTCGCCGGGGTGGCGCCGACGTTGTACACCCGGTACGGGGCGAGGCTGTTGGCCTCAAGCGCCATCACGTACGCCCGCGCCAGGTCGTCAACGTGCACGAAATCCCGGACGGCGTCACCGTCGCCGTTCATTTCGAGCTGCGGGTAGCGGCCGGCTGCCACCGCCACGGCTTTCGGGATGATCCGGCTCTCGTCCGCATCACCCACGCCGTTGACGGCACCCGAGATGTTGAAGCACCGAAGGCTGACCCCTTTGATCGCGCCTGCCCTCGCACGATCCTGTAGCGCCATATCGGCGGCCAGCTTCGACGTTCCGTACGGGTTGCTCGGAGCCGGAACGGTGTCCTCGCCGATGGGCTGCTGCTCGGGCGCTCCGTAGACCGCCGCAGTCGAGCCGAGGACAAACGTCGGGACCTGTGAGCCTATAGACGCGCCGGCCAGGGCATCGAGCAAGGCCACCGTGCCGCCAGCGTTGACGGCCTCGTACTCCTCCGGGCGCTCGAACGACTCCCGTACCCGGGTGAGAGCCGCTAGGTGGCACACGCCCTGGACACCCTCAAGTGCTTCCCTGAGAGCGTCCCCGTCACGGATGTCGCCTCGGAACACTCGGGATACCGGCAGGTCCGGTACGGGAGCGTCCGCCGGCCGATGGGTGAGTGCCACGGTGTCGTGGCCCGCCTCGGCGAGCCGCCGCACGACCGCATTGCCTACGAACCCGTATGCACCGGTCACAAGTACGCGCACTGATCTGCCTCTCAGCCCAGGATGAGCCCGCGGTGCTGCCACGCCAGATCGAGGCACGCGGCGGCTGCGGACGCCAGGGGTTCATTGTCCAGCAGGCGCCGGACGTTGGACTCGGTGAACTCGATTCCCGCGCCGCTCCCGCCGGCGTTGCCTGCCACGACGGCACCCTCGGAGTTCCGCGACACCATGCCGGAGAAGACCGAGTCGTACACGTCTGCCTCGATGACGACCACGCTCAGGATCTCGCCTGCAAGCGTGAGGGGGTCCAGCCCGATTCCGAAGCAGTACGGGCGGACCTTGCCCTCGCGGCGAGCTTGGTTGAGCGTGCGGAAGGGTTCCGTTCCGTCGTAGTCGATCGGTTCCCCGCTGCTGCCGTCGGCCTCCGGGTCCCCGAGGAATTCCTCGGCGTACTCGCGCAGGACGTTGCGCCAGAGGTTGAAGTCGTTCGCCTGGTCCCAGGGCATGACCGAAGACGGCTGGAACACCCCGGCTGGCATCACGTGATACGTCCCTCCGGCCAGAGCAACGTTGCTCGCGGACCGGTGGTGGAGTGGGAAGGACGCCCCATCGGGCCCAAGGCGAATGGTCAGGGTGTCGATGGACGGCAGCAATGCGCGATGGGCCAGGTCGAACGGGTCCCCGACCAGCGTGCGGAACGGGAGTTCAGCCCAACTTGGCTCACCAATCCAGGCCGGGTCGCTACCCGTCTTCAGCCAAGCGCTCGCAAGCTCGTGTGCCACACCCTCGCAGATGTCGGCCATGTCGAAGTAGGTCGTGTAGCCGAACGACAGCTTGGGACGGCCCTCAGTTCGCCCCACGTCGAGCAGACGGAAACTCGGCCGGTTCACGAACAGCGACGGCCGGTCGATCATCCGAATCGCCTGGGTATAGCGATCGAACTTAGCGCCGTGCGGTGCGAGCGGCCGGACTCCCTCCGCTTCCTTCTCCCGCCCGCTGATCTCCGGCGGACTGGTCTGCGTCAGCCAGGCCAGCTCGATGTCCGCGAAGTCGACCGGCTTGGGCCACATCCACGGCCCGCTGGTGAGTACCGAACTGTTCCCTGCACGGGAGACGTCCGGGTACAGGCGAGCAGCAGCCTGCGTAAGGTCGGCTCGGTGGCGATTGAGTTCGCGGCGCGTCATCCGCCAACGCCGCTGATCGTCCACAGCGGCGAGCGGACTACGGTCCCCCGGGTTACCGGTGGCAGCTCCGACGGTGACCGCAGCATCGGCGGGCGGGAGCAGGCCAAGCTCGTCTTCGGGTAGCGCCAGCGCGTGAGCAAGCCGGCGAAGCTCGGCCATGTCCCGGATGGTCCGCTTGCCGCGTTCGAGTAAGGACACGTACGACTGGTCGTAGCCGAGCAAGTCGGCGAGATCCTGCTGCTTGAGCTTGTGGAGTGATCGATACGCCTTGAGCACATCGGCCAGGTTCGAGCCGTCTGGAGGGGCACTCCGCTCTGTACGGCCCGCCAGCCAGTGCAGCGGGACTGCGGGCGATGCAGCGCGCAACGGAACGCTTGAGCCGACAGGGCCGACAGGGCCGACAGGGCCGACAGGGCGACGACATGGGCCGCACACGGTGTCGGTGTTGCTCCGGCTCAGCTTCGTACCGCACCGGGGGCACTGGATCAGTTCAGTGGTCATAAACTTCTTCGTCCCTTCGATGGACACACAATTTCGCTCCAATGGCCCTCAAAAGCGTCAGCGGTTTGACGCAGTGGGCGAGGCTACGAACTGAATGGATCGTACATATCGACGAAGCGCGCATAGTGGCCTTGGAAGGCGGTTATGGCTACACCTGTACGCCCATGACGATTCTTAGCAACGATAAGATCAGCTTCCCCGGCCCGGGGAGACTCCTTCTCGTATGCATCTTCGCGATGCAGCAGAATTACCATGTCTGCAAAATTTTCAATCTCCACCGGTAGATCGCGCAAGGTTGGTTTTGCGTCTGACCACCGTCCCTCTGGAAGGCGGCCGAGTTGGTATAGGCCGATGACAGGGATACCTAGTTCTCTGGCAAGAAGGCGCAACGAGTTGGTCAGCTTCAGTAGGCCGCCACCTGACCGCGGCTCTCCCAGTTCGTCCGATTGCGTGAGAAGGTCAATGCTGTCGATAATTACCAACCGTAGATCACGGTCTCTGCGGAGTCGCTTGCAGGTTTGACGCAGCCCTTGAATGGAGAACGTTGGGGAGTCTGCGATGTAAAGAGGTGCCTCAGATACGGCGGCCTGCCGTTGCGCTAGCCGATTCCAGTCTGAGTCGCTGAGCCGATTTGACTGCATAGCGCTCAGTGATACCTGCGCTTCTGCGGCCAGTAGGCGTGTGGCGATGTCGTCGCGAGTCATTTGCAAGGAAAACAGGACGGCAGTTTGGCCGTTCGCTACAGAGCATCTACGCGCCAAATCAGCCCCAAGCGTGGTCTTCCCCATACTCAAGGCGCCAGCAATGATGGTGAGGCATCCAGATCGGAAGCCAGAGGTGAGAGCGTCAAGGTCCCGTAATCCGCTGGAGATGTTTTGGGCGCTCCAGGTTTCGGCGCCGTCTTCGGGTTGCTCGAACGCTTCGGCCGGCTGGGGAGAATCGGCAGACTCAGGGATCAGGCTTTCGATCTCGTGCTTGATTGTCTCTAGTATCGAATTGACATCGAGACTCTCCTTGCTGGCTGCCGTCGAGGCGATTTGCGATATCATCTGGCCGGCAGCGTAAATCCTGCGCAGGAGGCTGCGCTCGCCGACGGTTTGAGCGTGGGCTTCGGTTTGCCTCCGATCTTCGAGCGAGTGGAATAGTTCCTGCAGGAAGTCATCAAGGTCTTCCTCGTTCGGCCAGTTCCCGAAAGCCTTGATTTGCTGTGAGATTTCTTCGAGCGTGTAGTTCTCATCACGCTTTTGGATGGCCGTTATAGATTCGAAGACTATTCGGTGTTCTACCTGAGTGAAGTCTCCTACGCGTACCATCGCTGCCGCATCCGCCGCCTGCCCGCCCGAGTGCAACATGCCAGCAAGTGCTTGGCGCTCAGCGTGAGCGTTGGTGAAGATTTGTTCGTGCGGGAATCCCTCGGCGTGACCGCCTTCTTGCATGCGAGATACTTGATCCTCGGCCGCTGCTCGTAGGTGCAGTAGATCCTCAATGAACTGGCTTGAGTAGTCTGCCCTGTTAGAGCGAGGATTCCCCTCTCGTGACAGCCACCCGATCAATGTGGCTAGCTGACGGGGGTTGGGTAGCGCTTTCCCGTTGAGGATTTTTCCGATCACTTGGTGCTGCAAGGTGGTTGGGGCGAAATTATCTCCCTTAATTCCAATGGACATAGGGCGAAGTCCTGGGCGGCCGGCCGCGGCATAGAGCTGGTGTAGGGCCGCCAGCATGTCCCGATGAGCCCCGGGGGGCACTGCGCGCTCATCGGGCATCGGGATGCCGCGCTTCCCTCGAACCCTGGCCATCTGGCGCCCCCTGAAGTGTCCCGAAGTGTCTCGCCTTCAAGCTCTCATGAGGAGTCGCCGCACGTCAGACGAATGAGTCATTGCGTAAGTGTCTGGTTGTGACGTGAAGCGAAGAGCCTGCTGAGCGCACCCCAAATGCTGGAAGTACCAACAACTAGGAGGGGTCTGATGAGCAGCAGCACCAAACCGCGTGCGAGTCGAAGCCGCACCCGCGTAGCGGTTCGCCACACGGCGATCCTCACGCTGGTACAGGCAGGGATCACGGCGGGTGTGAATGGTCTGGTTGCCCTAGCGGTGTGGTGGCTCCAGTCGATGTGACCTAGCTCTCGCTAGGCGTAGATGGCGCCACGAGGCTCGCCCTTGGGCCGCCCTTGGGCCGCCCTTGGGCCGTCCTTGGGCCGTCCGGGGGCGGCCCAAGGGGACCGGCAATGACCAATGACGACGGCTTCGACGCTGGTCAGGAATGGAGCTGAAGGCGTCGACTCAGGTCACGGCGCTGCACTGTAAGTTCCGCGACATCTGAGCAACCCGCAGGTCAGGAGGGATCGTTCAAGGGCGGCCGTTGCGCAGGGCCTGGATGAGCCAGGGGTACACCGGGACCAGGTCCGGTACCACCTGCCAGCCGTTGACGATCCACACCAGCCGCCAGTACCGGTCCACCTGGGGATCGTGTGCTTCTTCGAACTGCTGGGCCATCCAGTCCCGGAACTGGGCGTCAGGGGTGCGCGCGACGACCTCGGCGAAGCGCTGCACGAGGTCGTCGACGACGGGTGCACCCCTGTCGCTCAGCGGGTCGATGCCCGCCTCCACGGCCTCGGACACCTTCTGACGGGTGAACTCCATCAGCTCCTCGCCGGCCTCGCTCTCGATGCCGAGCGGGCGCCCGCCGGCCCGGCGGCCGGCCGCCCGGCGCATCCGGGCCCGGAAGTCCTCGTCGCCGACCAGCTCGGCGAGTTCCACCCACGCCGCGACCTGCTCGCTGGACGGATCGTCGGGGAGGTCGGGCGTGGCGGCGCGCACCATGGCCACGGCGGCCGGGTCCGCATCCGCGGTGCCGAAGGTGCCCTCCACGAAATCGTCGATCAACCGTCGGCGTTCCTCGCCGGACAACTGCGTGAGCCTGTGCATGAGCTTGGTCTCCTCGGGACTGGCCCCGCCCCCGGCCACGGCTCGCAGAACGCTGCGGCGCAGTTGCAGAACCCGGATCTGGACGTCCGTGGCATCGGCGTGCACCGCGGCGACCTCCGCCACCGAGAGCTCGCGGTCCAGCACCCGTCGGATCGTGGCCAGGTCCATGCCCAGCTCGCGCAGGGTGCGCAGGAGTTCCAGACGAAGCAGTGCGTCGAGGTCGTAGAGCCGATAGCCGGCGGGGCTTCGGGTGGTCGGCGCCACCACCCCCGAATCGGAGTAGAACCGGATGGTTCTCACGGGCAGGCCCGTCCGCCGGGAGAGCTCCCCGATCGAGTAGAGGGTCGTGGCGTCCATGTCCCCCACTCTGCCGTCTCCAGTCACTGGAGACTCAAGGCCCTTCCCCAGCCGGGCCGCCCCGCCCCGCCCGAGACGTCTTCGGCTCTTCTCGCGTACCGACCGGTACAAGTTTCAATCTTCTATACGCTCGCCGGGCCCCTCACGTACCGCCAGAAGGACACCACGTGACATACCCTGCGCCGCACCCTTACCCGCAAGCGCCCGTACGGCGCTGGTGGCAGCACCCGGCACTGATCATCACCCTGCTGGTCCTCATACCGCCCGCCGGCATAGCCCTCACCTGGCTGAGTCCGTGGAGTCAGGTGAAGAAGGTCGTCGCAACGGTTCTGGCGGGCCTCTGGTTCCTGACGCCGTTCCTGGGCGATCCGCCGAAGAAGACCGAGACGGACGCGAAACCGAAGGCTGCCGCGGTCGAGAGCACGGCGCCCGCGGCGGCTCCGAGCCCGGCCGGGCCGGCCAGCTACGTCGGCCAGAACCTCAAGCAGGCGAAGACCGCCGCCTACGCCGCCGGGTACAGCTCGATCTCCCACGACGCCGGCCCGGACGATGCCGGACAACTGGACGAGGACAACTGGAAGATCTGCTTCCAGAGCGTGGCGGCGGAGTCTGCCGGGAGGACGTCCACGCTCGACTTCGGCGTGGTGCGCAACGAGTGGCCGTGCCCTGCGAAGGACGGCGAGCCGATCCCGTATCCGAAGATGCCGAAGGTGGTCGGCCTCACCTTCTCCAAGGCGTCCGAGACCCTCAAGCCGATCGGGCTCAAGGCGATCGCACCGCAGAGCGCCTACACCGACGTCACCCTCCCGGCCGCCGTGGACGACTGGACCGTCTGCTTCCAAGACCCCGCCGAGGGCAGGGAAATCCAGTATCCGAAGACGTCGAGCGCCCACCTCAAGGTCGTGGCACCCGGCACGGCCTGCCCGGCCGCGGAGGGCGGCAAGCTACACCCCGACCCGACGACGCCGCCGCGCCCACCGAGCAGCGATGACGACTCCGACACCTCCACCGGATCGTCCACTGGTGGGAGCGGTAGCGGTGGCGGTGGCAGCGTCTACTACAAGAACTGCACGGCTGTTCGCGCAGCGGGAGCCGCTCCGATCCGCCGGAGCGACCCCGGATACGGGCGCCACCTCGACCGGGACGGCGACGGAGTGGCCTGCGAGTAGGCCAGGGTGACGGACCGGAACATGCCGGCCTCGATGGTGTTCCGGGTCCCCGGGCTGCCCCGCTCTCGCGCGGTGTTCACCGCAGGGTGAGCGGGGTCTCGGAGGCGACTCGGGTCAGTTTTTCCGGGTTGCGGACGTAGTAGAGGCCGGTGATGCGGCCGGCGTCCACGCGGGCCGTGATGACGCCGTCGAGTTCGCCGTCCACGCGCACGAAGAGGGCCGGGTGGCCGTTGGCCACAGTGGGCTCGGCGGTCACCGCCATCCGGTGCTTGCCGATGCCGCCCAGGATGAAGCGGGTCACCTTGTCCGCGCCGGTGATCGGGCGCACCGCGGCCTGCTTGATGCCGCCGCCGTCGCTCATCAGAACGACTTCGGGGGCGAGAACGTCGAGGAGACCCTGCAGGTCACCGGTTTCGAGCGCGCGCTGAAAGGACTCCAGGGCCGCCCGGGTCCTGCTCGCGGAGACCGTCTCGCGCGGGCGGCGGGCGTCCACGTGCCGGCGGGCGCGGTGCGCGATCTGGCGGACGGCCGCGGGGCTCTTGTCGACGGCGGCCGCGATCTCGTCGTAGCCGACGTCGAAGACCTCGCGCAGCACGAAGACGGCGCGCTCGGTCGGCGACAGCGTTTCGAGGACGAGCATGAGCGCCATCGACACGCTCTCGGCGAGCTCGGCGTCCTCGGCCACGTCCGGCGCGGTGAGCAGCGGCTCGGGCAGCCAGGGGCCCACGTACGACTCCTTGCGGCGCGTCATCGTGCGCAGCCTGTTGAGCGACTGCCGGGTCGTGATGCGGACCAGGTACGCGCGCTGGTCGCGGACCTCCTGCAGGTCCGTCCTGCTCCACCGCAGCCAGGTCTCCTGGAGGACGTCTTCGGCGTCGGCCGCCGATCCGAGCATCTCGTAGGCGACGGTGAAGAGCAGGTTGCGGTAGGCGACGAAGGTCTCGGTCGCCGCGTCGGCGGCCTGGTCGCTCATGTTCCCGTCCCTCTCGTTCGCGGCGCGCCCCGGTTCCACAGCAGGGTCCACCTCGGTGTCTTCGGTCATGGCGAGCCTCCTCCGCTCCGTGGGTTGCACCCTCAAGACACCGTGGGAACGGTTGTTGTGACATGCCGTGAGGCAGATCACTCCGCGGGGGCGCGTCCGGCTCCGGCTACAGGGCGCCCTGCGCGGCTCCCGCCGGGCGGGGCTGGAGGATCGTGACGTCGGCGGGCCGGTCGCGCAGGGCGTTCAGCTCCGGCCCGAGCTTCGCCATCACCTCACCGCTCGCGTGTGCGTCGAGGTCGGCCCGGCTGGCCCACTTCTCGATGATCACGATCGAGGTCCCGTCGGTGTGCAGTGCGTAGAGCTCGCAGCCGGGCTCGGCGTGGACGGCTTCGATGTGGCGGGCGTACGTGGCCAGCGCTTCCTCCAGCAGCCCGGGCTTGGGGTGGACCACGGCGGTGACGACGACGGACATCGGAAACTCCTTCAACGGGACGGACGTTGGCCGGTGTCGGCCAGGGTAGGCGATCTCCCGTCCCGCACGGTTTCTTGATCATCCTGTGGACCGACCGACGTCCGCGAGCCTCGTCGGTATTCGGCCGGATGGGGCGTGGATCCTGGTCAGACGTGCCGGGCGACCGGCAGAATCGGGCCTCCGGTACGGGGAGGGAGCGGGCATGGCAGGTGGAACGGACGCAGGGGCCGGTTCGGGGGCGGAGGTTCCCGAGCTCGTCGGGGTTCCGCTGCTCGGGTCGCTCTTCGACCTGAAGTCGGACTCCCTCGGCACCTATCTGCGGGCGCAGCACCGGCACGGCGACCTCGTACGGGTCACGGCCGGCCCGCCCGGGATGCGGGCCGAGCTGTACTGCGTCTTCTCGCCCGAGGGCGCCCAGCAGGTGCTCGCCTCCGACGCGGCCAACTTCCGCAAGGACAACGCCTTTTACCAGGAGGTCCGGGACTCCTTCGGCAACGGCCTGCTGACCAGCCAGGACGAGGACTACCTGCGCCAGCGCCGGCTCGTCCAGCCGCTCTTCACCCGGCGCCGGGTGGACGGCTACGCCGGGGCCGTCGCCGCCGAGACCGCCTCGGTCATCGCCGCCTGGGAGGAGGCCCTGGACGGCGTCGTCGACGTCTCCGACGAGATGATGCACCTCGCCCTGCGCGCCGTCGCCCGGATCCTCTTCGGCACGGACGTCGAGGCCACCGCCGAAGTCGTGGCGCGATGCTTTCCGGTCATCACGGACTACGTGCTGCGCCGCGGCTACTCCCCCGCCAACGTCCCGCGGCACTGGCCCACCCCGGGCAACAGGCGCGCGGCCGCCGCGATGGACGAGCTCTACGGGGTGTGCGACAAGATCATCGCCGAGCGGCGCGGGGCCGGTACGGACGCCGCTGGTGAGGACGCCGGTCATGAGGACACCGGCGGTCAGGACACCGGCGGTCGGGGCACCGGCGGTCGGGGCACCGGCGGTCGGGGCCGCGCCGGCGAGGACCTGCTGACGCTGCTGGCCGCCGCCAGGAGTTCGGACGACGGGGAGTTCGACGCCTCCGAGCTGCGCGACCAGGTACTGATCTTCCTGCTCGCCGGGCACGAGACGACCGCCACCTCCCTCTGCTTCGCCCTGCACCTGCTCGCCCGCCATCCCGAGGAGCAGGACCGGGCCCGCGAGGAGATCTCCCGCGTCCTGGACGGCCGGACGCCCGAGGCCGCCGACATGGACCGGCTCCCGTACCTCACCCGGGTGCTCAAGGAGGCCATGCGGCTGTACCCCGCCGCGCCGGTCATCGGCCGCAAGGCCGTCGCCGCCACCCGGATCGGGGAGCACACCGTTCCCGCGGGCGCGGACGTGATCCTGGCGCCCTGGGTGACGCACCGCCACCCGGAGCACTGGCCGGACCCGGACCGCTTCGACCCGGAGCGCTTCACCCCGGAGGCGGAGGCGGCGCGGCCCCGCTACGCGTGGTTCCCCTTCGGCGGCGGCCCGCGCGCCTGCATCGGACAGCACTTCTCGATGCTGGAGTCGGTGGTCGCGCTGGCGATGATTCTGCGGGCGTACGAGTTCGAGGCCGTGGACACCGAGATCCCGGTCGGAGCCGGGATCACCCTGCGGACGGACGGCCCGGTGCGCTGCCGGGTCCGTCGCGTGGACGGGTAGCGGCCGCCCGGCCATCATGGCCGGATGGACGAGGAGATTCCGGGCAGATTGTCCCCGTACGCACGGCGCCCGCCGCGCACGATGCTGCCCGGTTCACCCGCCCCGGAGCCGCTGCTGCGCCGGATCGGCGGCTTCTTCCTCTTCCGGTTCGTGAGCGCACTGCCCGACGACCTGGCCGACGCGGTGGCCGCGCTGCTGGACCCGTTCGAGCGGGCCGCCCGCCTGATCGGGCGGCTCTTCCACGGCCCGGCGCTGCGGGGCGGCTGGGCGGGCGAGGCGGGCCGGTTCGCCCTGGCCCTGCACGCCTTCCACTGGACGCGCTGGCAGGCCGAGACCGACGGGCCGCACGGCATGTTCACCGCGCGCCCCGCCCGCCCGGGGGACGCGCGGGGTAGGGGAACCGTCACCGCACGGCCGCCGTGGGGCCGCGGCGACCCGGCCCGCGCGGCCCACACCGCGGCCTGCGCCCTGCGGCGCGTCCCCCGGCTCCGCCGCCGGCCGGCCCGGGTGGACCTGGCCTTCGCGGACGGCTCCTGGCTGGCCCTGCGGATGAACACCCGGGCCGACGCCGCCCGGCTGCGCGCCGCGCTCGCGCGGGCGCCGGAGACCGGATATTGAGGTGCGACCGGTCAGAACGGGCCATAAGGTCGATGCCCGTGGAACCACTCAGTGAGAAACAGATCCGTGCGTCCTTCGTGAACTGCACCAAGGGCGAGGCCGCGCGGCTGCGGCTGCCGCTCGACTTCGCCGAACTGCCCTGGGACGATCTGGACTTCCTGGGGTGGGTGGATCCGGGAGCGCCACTGCGGGCCCACCTCGTGCTGCCGCGGGAGACGGGGCCGCTGGGGATCTCCCTGCGCGTACCGTCCGTGGGCCGTACCAGCGCGGTGAAGTCCAGCCTGTGCCAGATCTGCCTGACGGGTCACGCGTCCTCCGGGGTCACCCTCCTCGCCGCCCCCTTGGCGGGCGCCCGCGGCCGCGAGGGCAACACGGTCGGCACCTACATCTGCGCGGACCTGGCCTGTTCCCTGTACCTCCGGGGCAAGCGACAGCCGAAGCTGCGCACCACCCGCTACGAGGAGTCCCTGACCCTGGACGAACGCCTCGCCCGCATGCGGGGCAACCTGGACGCCTTCGCGGCCCGGGTCACCGCGGCCGGGGTCCCCGCGGCCTGAACTCGCTTCGGCTGAGCCGTCGGCGGTCACCGCACCAGGGCGCGTACCGAGTCGTGATCAATTTGCGGGATGTGCCTTCGTGGCACGGTCCGGTCCGATAGACGGTCTTACGTGACGCGAGTGCAACTGGCCGATCCGGATTGGGAGTTCATCGAGCCGTACCTGCCGATCGGCGAGTACGGCCCGTACCCCGAGCGACTGCGGCAGCAGTTCGAGGGCGTGATCTGGCGGTTCAAGACGGGCGGACAGTGGCGGGAGATGCCGACGGAGTTCGGCGCCTGGTCGACCGTCCACAACCGCTTCCGGCAGTGGCGTGACGCCGGCGTCTTCGAGGCCCTGCTGGAGGGCCTGATCACGGAAGCCGCGAAGCGGGGTGAGGTGGACCTGTCCCTGGTCAGCATCGACTCCACCACCGCCCGAGCCCACCACGACGCGGCCGGGATACCCCTCGACGAGGACGTCGTCACCGCCCTGGAGAAAGCCGCGGCCGAGGAGGAGAAGGCCAGGTCAAAGGGGGCGGCCTCGAAGAGCAAAACGGGCAAGAGACCGAAAGTGATCCGCGCTGGAAGAACGACGACGCATCCGGCGTCAGCGGAAACTCCGGCTGAAAGCCGCCCTCCTCGGACGTTCCAGAGGCGGGCAGACCAGCAAGGTCCGCCTCGCCACCGACCGCAAGTGCCGCCCGCTGGCGTTCATCCTGACCACAGGCCAGGCAGCGGACAGCCCGCAGTTCATCCCGTCCGGAAGAAGGTACGGGTACGCGGGCCCGTCGGCCGACCCCGTATCCGGCCAGATGCGGTCGCCGGGGACAAGGCGTACTCGTCCCGCGGAAACCGCGCCCACCTGCGCAAACACCGTATCAGGGCAGGACCACCCGATGATCACGACTCGATATGCCCCTGGGTGACGCGCTGAGGTGCCGGACGCCGAGGGCGGGCAGGAGTTGAGTCAACGGTCAACCAGCCGTGGACGCGGGGCCTCACCCGTGGATTCCGCGTCGGTGTCGTCGGTGCCGACCGGGCCGCGGGGAAGCATCCAGTCCAGCCACTTCGGCAGCCACCAGTTGGTCCGGCCGAGGAGCGTCATGGTCGCCGGTACCAGCACCATGCGTACGACCGTGGCGTCGATGAAGATCGCGGTGGCCAGGCCGAGCCCGAACATTTTGGTGGAGGGGTCCTCGGCGACGGCGAAGGACAGGAAGACCGCCACCATGATGAGGGCGGCCGAGGTGATGATCCGGGCGGTGCGCGAGACGCCCTCAACGATCGCCGTGCCGTTGTCGCCGGTGCGCAGGTACTCCTCGCGTACGCGGGAGAGGAGGAACACCTCGTAGTCCATCGACAGGCCGAACAGGATGGCGAAGAGGAACATCGGGATGAACGACACGATCGGAACCGTCGCTTCCAGCCCGATGAGTGCGCCTCCCCAGCCCCACTGGAAGACCGCGACCATGATGCCGTAGGCCGCGCCGATGCTCAGCAGATTCAGCAGTACCGCCTTGAGCGGTACGAGTATCGAGCGGAAGACCAGCATCAGCAGCAGGAACGACATCGCCAGCACGGCGGCGACGAACACCGGCAGGCGTTGGCTGGTGCGTTGGCCCACATCGGACAGGCTCGCGGCGGCGCCGCCGACGTGGGCCCTGGCCGGGCCGTGCCCGATCGCCGTGGGCAGCACGTCGGTGCGCAGCCGGGCGATGGTGTCGGCCGTGGCCTTGTCCTGAGGGCTGGTGGTCGGGAACACCACGAGGGTCGCGATGCCGGTGGCCCGATCGATGTGCGTCGGCGCGACGGATGCGATGCCCGGATCCGCCGCGACCGTTACGACGAGTCGGTCCAGCACTCCCGGATCACCGGTGGGGTCCGCGGCGATGACGAGGGGACCGTTGGTGCCCGGGCCGAACCCCTCGGCGACGAGGTCGTAGGCCCGGCGCTCGGTACGGCTGTGGGGCAGTGAGCCGTCGTCGGGCAGGCCGACGCGCAGGCCGAGCACGGGCAGCGTCGCGGTCAGCAGCAGCCCCGCCGCGCCGACCGCGTACGGCACCGGGTGCCGGCTGACGTGCCCGATCCAGCGACGCCACCCGGCGGCTTGGGCGGCGCCGACCGCCGGGTCCCGCCGCCGTGCGAGTCGGCCCGGCTTCCTGGTCTGCAGAGCCCGGCCGATCCGGCCGGCCCGGGCCAGGCGCGGGCCCGCCGCGCCGAGGAAGGCCGGCAGCAGCGTCACCGACGCGAGCACCATGATCAGGACGACGATCGAGACGGCAACCCCGCCCACCGTCATGAACGGCACGTTCGCGACCGCCAGGCCGAGGATCGATACGACGACGGTGCCGCCGGCGAAGACCACGGGCCTCCCCGCCATGGCCACCGCTCGTCCGGCCGCAGCCTGCGGATCGAGCCCGCGCGCGAGGTACTCCCGGTGCCTGGCGAGCACGAACAGCGCGTAGTCGATGCCCACTCCGAGCCCGACCATGCTGCCCAGGACCGGTGCGAAGGTGGGGACGTCCGTCACCCCCGCCAGTACCGTCATCGTGGCGACCCCGACGGTCAGTCCGAAGACCGCCATGCCGATCGGCAGCGCGGCGGCGACGAGCGAACCGAACGCCAGGAACAGGATCGCGGCCGCGGCGAGGAGGCCGATCAACTCGCTCACGCCGCCGTCGGGGTCGGAGAAGGCGTAGAAGAGGCTCCCGCCCATCTCGACGCGCAGGGGCAGTTCGGCGCGCAGCCGGTCGCCGAGATCGACGAGGGCGTCGAGGTCTCTGGCCGACAGCCGGCTCTGGTCGGGGTACTGCACCCGGACGACCGCGATCCGCCCGTCGGCCGAAACGAGGCCGCCGCGCACGGCGGTGTCCCCGCCCGCGTCGAGCGCCCCCGCCGGGTCGCTCGTGCCGAGCACGTGCGGCAGCCGCTTCACCTCGGCCTGCAGCCGCGTGAGAGCGGTGCGCGCGCCGTCGTCGTCGAAGAACGTCGCAGCGCCGTCGAGGGGGGTGACGACCACTTGGGCGGTCATCCCCTCCTGGCCGGTGCCGGCCCGCTCGATCAGTTCCGCGGCCCGCTGGGAGTCCAGTCCCGGAGCGGTCAACGAGTCCGCGGTCCGCCCGCCGAAGGCGACGGCGGCGAGGACGGCGAGCGTGGCGGCGATCAGCCATGCCGCGATCACCCGCCAGGGATGACGGGCGGCGCCTGCGCCCAGGCGCAACAGGGCTTTCGAGAGCATCGGGTCCTCCAACCACCTCGTCGGCCGTCCTTGTACGGCCGCCGATGCCGAGGCTCCTCGCCACGGCGCTCCGCGGCATCGGCCCGCGGGCCGCGGATCCCTCGGCCCCGGGGCGGAGTGACGACCCGTCCTTTCGGCCGATGCGCCCCGCGCCGCGGTCCCTAGGCTGGGAACCGTGCTCCGAGACGACCTGCGAACCCTGTGGACCGAACCCCGGCCGCCCGACGCGCCCGCCCGGGTGCGGCGGGACTGGGCGCTGCTCGCCGCGGGCCTTGCCGGTGTGGTGCTGGAGGCCACCCTGCGCGAGAACGTCGTGTGGCGGCCGGTGGCGGTGGTGTTCGCCGTATGGCTGTGCCTGCTGCCCCTGTGGCGCCGGACCCGCCCGCTGGCGATGGTGACGCTGGCGTTCGGCTCGGTGATCCTGCTTCAGGCGGCCTCGCTCGTCGCCGCACCGCGCGAGCCCGTCGGCCTGTACACCGGCGCGGTCGTGCTCGTGCTGGTGTACGCGCTGCCCCGGTGGGGATCGGGACGCGAGATCGTGCTGGGCGGCGCGGTGATCCTCGCGGCCGGCGCGCTGTGTTCCGTCACGGACGAGACCCCGGTCGTCGAGAACGTCGTGGGCCTCGTCTTCCTGCTGCTGCCCGGTGTGGTCGGGGCTGCCGTGCGGTTCCGGGTGACCGCTCGCGAGCGGCAGTTGGAGCAGGTGCGCTCCCGCGAGCGCGAGCAGCTCGCCCGGGAACTGCACGACACCGTGGCCCACCACGTGTCGGCCATGGTGATCATCGCCCAGGCGGGCCGGGTGCTCGCGGGCACCGACCCGTCCGCCGCCGTCGAGGCGCTGGAGGGGATCGAGGAGGAAGGGGCGCGCACGCTGGAGGAAATGCGCGCCATGGTCGCCGCGCTGCGCGACCGCGGGGTCGGCGCCGAGCTGGCGCCCCCTGCCGGAGTCGCGGATCTGGAGCGTCTGGTGCGCACCCCGGGTGGTCGCCTCAGGGTCGACCTGGGGCTCGACGGCGAACTGGACGCGCTGCCGCAGGCCGTGGACGCGGCCGTCTACCGGATCGTGCAGGAGTCGGTGACCAACGCGCTGCGCCATGCGGTCGACGCGACCGAGCTCGTCGTCCGGGTCGCCGCGGAACGGCACAAGGTACGGGTGAGCGTGCGCGACAACGGCCGGCGCACCGGCCGGGGTCGCGACGGATACGGACTTACCGGACTGCGCGAGCGCGCGACCCTGCTCGGCGGCACACTACGAGCCGGCCCGGGTACCGACCGGGGCTGGCATGTCGAAGCCGAACTGCCGAGAGCGAGGAGCGAGAGCGGTGTCCATTCGCGTCCTCGTCGCTGACGACCAGACGATCATCCGCACCGGGTTGCGGATCATGCTGAACGCCCAGCCCGGCATCGAGGTGGTCGGCGAGGCCGCCGACGGGCGGGAAGCGGTACGTCTGGCCCGCGAACTACGCCCCGACGTCTGCCTGTTCGACATCCGCATGCCCGTACTCGACGGGCTCGAGGCCACCCGGCTGGTCGCCGGCCCGGGCGTCGCCGACCCGCTGGCCGTGGTCGTCATCACCACGTTCGACCTCGACGAGTACGTCTACGGCTCACTGCGTGCCGGCGCCCGCGGATTCCTCCTCAAGGACACGGGACCGGACCTTCTGGCGCAGGCCGTACGGTCGGCGTCCGACGGTGAGGCGCTCATCGCGCCCAGCGTCACCGTCCGTCTGCTCCAGGCATTCGCGGACCTGCCCGCCGGCCGGCCCGTGGCCCAGCCGGTCTCCCCCGTCACCGCCCGCGAGGAGCAGGTGCTCCTCGCCGTCGCTCGCGGGCTGACCAACACCGAGATCGCCGATGCACTGCACATCAGCCTCAGCACGGTGAAGACGCATCTGGCCAGCCTGATGGCCAAACTCGGCGCCCGCAACCGCGTCGAGATCGCGATGTGGGCCTACGAAACGCGCCGGATCCTCCCCGGAACCTGAGCCGGGTGCCGGGCCATGTCCCATGAGTCCCCCGCCCGGACATCAGTGCACCGGTCGGCTCACGTCGGCTCCACGTGCCTCACCCGCCCCAGAGCGTGACGTACCAGGAGGCCGGAACTGGGACGGTGAGACACCCGATACGACAAGACTCCCGACAGCTACCTCGTCAGTCTCCACCTGCACGCCTCGATGATCTGGATCAAAGACCTCACCAGGACCACCCGATGATCACGACTCGATACGCGCCCTAGGTGTATTGATCACGAGCGTTGTTAACAGTGTCGGGTCTTGATCATGGCGAAGACCTCCGGTGTGGTGGAGGTGTCTAGGCTCCACACCACGCACGGAGGTCTTCGTGTCCCACCG